>NZ_FNFO01000018.1 GCF_900100765.1 Catalinimonas alkaloidigena
AGGCGAGCGAAGTCGGTTTCTGTAAGTCGTCGGCTCCTCCCTTCTCGGCTACCCTCTGCGGGCATCATACCCCTCACCCTCGTATTAAAACGGCCGAAATGACGTCTACAGGCGCAGAGGGGCTGTCGTCGGCTGCCCAGGGATTTTACCTAACTAGGAGCTGACGCTTTTCAGCATTCGTTGGTCCTTCGGACATACACGTTCTTTGACGTATGAACCCATATTTTGTCCATTTTTGCACGTGGGCATTAATCGCACCTGTTGGTATTGAAAGGGGGAAATCGTAACGCGGTCCGCCAGTACGGTTCCCGCATTAATCGCACCTGTTGGTATTGAAAGGGGGAAATCGTAACGCGGTCCGCCAGTACGGTTCCCGGCATTAATCGCACCTGTTGGTATTGAAAGGATGACCTTGCGCATCAGCAGCAAAAGCGCCTCGGGCATTAATCGCACCTGTTGGTATTGAAAGTAGACGTTGTCCCAGACGTCGTTCCAGTCGGGGAAGGCATTAATCGCACCTGTTGGTATTGAAAGTGGGTATTCACATTCCCCACCAGATCGTAGCAAGTGGCATTAATCGCACCTGTTGGTATTGAAAGCAGCCTGATATGGGACTACTTGACCGCTTTTTACCGCATTAATCGCACCTGTTGGTATTGAAAGCCCGCTGGACAACGGATGGATGCACATTGCCTTGCCGGCATTAATCGCACCTGTTGGTATTGAAAGTTCACGGCCGCTTCCAGCGCGTTGAACAGGTCGGCCGCATTAATCGCACCTGTTGGTATTGAAAGCAAACCGCAGGTAATAGGTGGCCTTCCCTTGAAAGCGCATTAATCGCACCTGTTGGTATTGAAAGTGGGAAGCTGGGCCTCTACGTCTACAACCAACGCGGGCATTAATCGCACCTGTTGGTATTGAAAGATCGATCACCGACACCACACGCGAGGCGGTGGCGCGGCATTAATCGCACCTGTTGGTATTGAAAGAGCCACCCGAGGTGCAGCCCGAAATCGAGGTGCTGGGCATTAATCGCACCTGTTGGTATTGAAAGTTGGGTTGGTTGGTGGAAAAGTACCGCCATCGAAACGCATTAATCGCACCTGTTGGTATTGAAAGATTATCATCACACCATCACCACTCAATACAATGCCGGCATTAATCGCACCTGTTGGTATTGAAAGAAACTACAAGGACGACCAGGGACAAACAGCACAAGCGCATTAATCGCACCTGTTGGTATTGAAAGGAGTGGGCGTACTGCTTTTTTGCAGTTCGGTATGCGAGCATTAATCGCACCTGTTGGTATTGAAAGTTCGCTACAACAGGTCGGGCTTTTGTGCGTCCGGGTGCATTAATCGCACCTGTTGGTATTGAAAGTTTGTTGCGGTACAGGTCCACAACGATGTCGGGATCGAGCATTAATCGCACCTGTTGGTATTGAAAGAGCCTGACCAGGACCACCAGGACGACGCGAAGGGCGGGCATTAATCGCACCTGTTGGTATTGAAAGCGCAATTCCGCGAGGCGGCGCTGGCCTTGCCCGATGGCATTAATCGCACCTGTTGGTATTGAAAGTTTTATTCCATTCAGGTGGCCGACGCCTGGCGCGCGGCATTAATCGCACCTGTTGGTATTGAAAGAGGGGTGCCACCGCCCAACAACACCACCCTGCGCTGGCATTAATCGCACCTGTTGGTATTGAAAGTTGTGATAATAGGGCCGATGCCAAAACCGCATCTCGCATTAATCGCACCTGTTGGTATTGAAAGTCTATACTGGCCCTCGGGTGGACCCAAGGGGGTATATGCATTAATCGCACCTGTTGGTATTGAAAGGAAGTCGGCGCGGTAGCGGTCGATTACGAGACGTCGCATTAATCGCACCTGTTGGTATTGAAAGCACATGGACTTGCACCGCAGTCGGATACGGCCGGATGCATTAATCGCACCTGTTGGTATTGAAAGCATCTCTCGCAGCGGCCGTGGGCCCTGAACCTGATGAGCATTAATCGCACCTGTTGGTATTGAAAGTTGTAGCGCTGTGCGAACAGTGCCCAATTCTTCTCCGCATTAATCGCACCTGTTGGTATTGAAAGGGGGTGTATACGATTACTGCAAACGAGCTAGACGTGCCGGCATTAATCGCACCTGTTGGTATTGAAAGATAGTGTTGTAGCTGTCTCATTTTGTAGAAATTGGGTGCATTAATCGCACCTGTTGGTATTGAAAGGCGAATCCTCGTAGGTTTCCGCGTACACGTGGGCGGGCATTAATCGCACCTGTTGGTATTGAAAGACGTGAAGTGCAAGGGTTGTAAACGAAAGCTTCGCGCGCGCATTAATCGCACCTGTTGGTATTGAAAGTCGGTGATGATCGTGGACCCCGTGCAGATCGCCAACATGCATTAATCGCACCTGTTGGTATTGAAAGAAGCTGTCGACGCACCTGGCACGGCACACCTTCGCCGATCATTAATCGCACCTGTTGGTATTGAAAGGAGTACGCCGGTCGGCTGAATGGCCACTTCTACGTGGCATTAATCGCACCTACTGGTATTGAAAGCGCATGGCAGAAGAATTGTACGGATACGGCGATTTGTATCAATCGCACCTACTGATATTGAAGCAGAAATAAGGTTTCACCTCAGTGGCTGCACCTGTTCCGAAACGATGTTGTATATGGTCTGCTTACTGATCCCGAACATCTCGCTGATTTGCTTCAGGGTATGTTGCCTTTGTTGGTATAGCTGAGCAATGAGTTTTCGCTTCTGCACACCGAGGGAGCGAGGACGCCCTCCTAACCGACCGCGTGCCCGTGCCGCTTGCAAGCCCGCCTTCGTCCGTTCTCTGATCAAATTCCGTTCGAACTCGGCTAGAGCTCCAAAGATGTGAAACACCAACTTACCGGTGGAAGTGGACGTATCGATGTTCTCCTGCAAACTCTTCAGCGCAATGCCTTCCCCTTCCAGATAGGTCATCCACTCAATTAGATTGCGTAGCGATCGGCCCAGTCGGTCCAACCGCCAGATTACGAGGGTATCACCCGTCCGCAATAGGTCTTTAAGCTGTTGCAGGCCCGGTCGATGCGCAAGCGCACCACTCAGCTGATCAGTAATGATTTTCTGACACCCTGCTCGTTGCAAGGCATCCCGCTGCAAGTCGAGGTGCTGGTCAACCGTAGAAACACGTGCGTAACCGATGAGCATGGCTCGTAAGATTCTGCCTGATAATAAGTTACGAATAAAAGCCCAGAATACCCTCCTTTTTTGGACCACCCCACTCCCCTACCCTTCGGATGCTTTATTTCCGTGCAAATCCGGTCCAATAACCCGGTCCACGAATCAACGTCCAATTACCTTGCTCCATTACTGGCTTTTTAGACGCACGTTGCTTCCACTAGGGGCCCGGATGCGATTAATCCTCCTGCTCTTGCTGTCGATACTGTTCCCAGGAGGCTCGAATTTGCGCTAGGTGCCGCTGGCCGCCGTGCGCCGACGAGCGGAAGCCTTCCCCGCTACTAGTCGAGACATTCCTCCAGCACCTGCAATCCCGGCGGCATGTCTAGGTAGTCCACCGCGGGGAATTGCTGAAGTCGCGCTGATCATAGGCAGGGGCGGAAGTGCTGACGATATCGACTGGCGTGTCTCTTGGCGGCCACGCCTGCAGCAGTGGCCACTGTGGGCGTAGCCGTGGCAAAGATTCGAAAAGCGGATTCATACCGATTGCGGTAGGATGAGCCTGGTGAGCGGGTCGGGCTTGATCGATACCTTTCACCAGGCACCGAAGAAAAGTTTCGGCGCGCGAGGAGTGACTCCCCGCCCAAGGCGTAACCAATGGTAGAAGATCGCAGGGTTTATCCACGCCTCTACGCGGCTGCGGAAGGGAAATCCCACCTGGGAGATGCTTGTTTTTGTTAAATCTTAGTGCGAATTACATGAAATCTTGCAGCACATGGGGGAGCTCTGATTCGAGCAAATATGCGTGAATGCGTTGTAGACGAGTGGCAGGCGATACTGGCATTAATATAAGGAGCTAAATATTACTGGGGTAGCGGAGAGGGGTAGTAAAGCACTGTCGTTTGTGTCTATATAAATCCAAAAGAAGTACACTAACTTTGAGGTGCATTGCCCCCAGCTATCTCGGATAGCTATGTGTTACCAGTCGCATGTCATCCGCAGATGTAGGCAAGCTTCCAGGCAAGCGCATCACACACGCTGGTTTTTTTGTGCCTTAAGGCGAGAAATCAGGTGGGTAAGAAACTGTTACGTAATGCGTTGCAGGGCGTGGAATTCCCTAGCAACTTGCTGACGCGTAGAGTTTTAAGGAGTGTTAAGGGATCGAGTTAGAAGGCGATCCCTTTCTTTTTGCCTTGTTAAGAAAATAGAGGGTCATGTAGTCGTACTACCTTATGGTAGGTTGGAACTAAAAGGGGGGTGCGCTTTGACAGAGGCCATCCCTTTTTTGTGGGGCACTCTGGTAACGGGTGCATGTCGTCAGCACAACGTGGACAAAAGGGGGTAAGAAAGGAAGGAGGGCTTTTAGGAGTTAGTTAGCTTGTAGTAAAATAATTTTTTCTGTGTTGACTATATACAGTAAAAAGTAGTGGTTTCGTTTTATTTGCGTTTATACTTGTCTAGTTGCTCTTCCATTTCTTTTCGAGCGGACGGATACAATTTTCCGGCCCACACTTTGGCTTCCAACAGTTTAAGCTGGATCTGGTAAAGCTCTTTAAATTGAGTGGTTGATAGCCCCCGGGTAATGATGGCGTAACGGGTGAGGAGTTGGATCGTATCCTCACAAAAGTGCACTAACTGGACCGGAGAGGAACGGGTGAGTTCTTGCCCATCCAGGGAGTACCAGACAACTTCTTCTGGATAAAAACGGATTTCAAAATCGTCTGCCGCGGGATCGTTCCACAAGGCTTGTTTGCTGGCAGCGGAACCAACAAAGGGCCCGATGGCGAGATACGGTTTTCCGCCGCCAAAAATAAGCTCCCGATTCCGGGCGATATCCGATGCTGTGTCCGGCATGTGCTATCTTCCTAATTTGGTGATTTAAAAGCTTTCTTTGTCAGGTTATTCCTGTATAACCTTGTAAGCTTTCCCATCCATCGTATGGTCTCGCGTAAAAGTGCCTGAGCACGAGCCAACGCGATCAAGAGTTGACTAGAGATCGTTTGCGAAAGTGCTTTGTAGGTCAAGAATTGAATGACGTTTTCACTGTATTGTACAAATGCAGCTAGAGGAAGCCAGGCCGTTTCCTGTCCCGCTAGCGTAACCCACCGGATAGCGTCCTACTTTAAAATCCTCACACTCGCGGGTACTCTACACCTCAGGCCAAGCTGCGGAGCCAGTGCGACGGGGCAGATGGCGAAATACACCTCTGTTGCCAAAAACAACGCGACGGTTCTGTGCAAGGGCAGCGCTGGCTATTGCCCCAAACAACTATTTATTCGGTTTTCGAGTGCGACCGGCAAGGGTCCGACGATGTAACAGCCTTTAAGGGTACTGGAGATGATGCTTCGGTTTCGCTCAATTCTGCTTTCGCCTACTTCCCCCAACCTCGTGGTGTTTCAGCGCAAGGTGGTTCGACGCTCACATTTTTGTTGGGTGGCAGGCATGTACTCAGCTTTAGCGTAGTAGAAGCAAACGCCTGTTGGTGCATGTCCTTTACCTACTTTCTCAGAAGACTCAAGAGAAGAAGCGATAATACTACTTTATTTCGATAACGGAAATTATTCATCACTAAGTCGTCCTGAATGGGAAGCTTTCAATCCCTAGACTTACAAGAATATTCCTCTCTCCCCAAACGAACACTTGTACTCAGAAACCAAGCAGGTAAAAAACTGAATCTGAGTGCATTGCCGGTCGACTCACCAAGCTAATTTGCACTCCGCATAGGTAAAGATAAAAGTAGGTTCGTGGGGCCGCTTGATCAAGCGGCCCTTTCATAACTGATCTCTACCTGATTTGCGCCCCACGCGTCGCTTACTTTGAACAGTACCTTCGGTTCTATCCTAGTTAGGCTAAAACGCACTAACCGTGAGAAACGCACAGCCCTATCACCTACCGAAAATCAAGATCGTTTGGGAGGGCGGTACGGGTAACGGCGGTTTTTAGGCAAGTTGTTGCACACCAACGCGACGCCCAACAGAATCACTACCCCACTCAGGACCGGCATCAGCACGTAGCCAAAGCCCAGGCTTGCAATCTTTTCGCTGCCCAGGTTGGCAATCAGGGCGGTAGCGCCTCCCGGCGGGTGCATGGTTTTGGTAATCTGCATCGCGACGATCGACAGTGCCACGGCCAGCGCACACGCCAGCCAGGCCAGTTCCATGCTCTGAAACAGCCAGGCGACCGTTACGCCGAGGAGCGCACTGATCAGATGCCCACCCACCAGATTGCGAGGTTGGGCCAGGGGGCTGTTGGTGGCGCCGTAAATCAATACGGCCGAGGCACCAAAAGAACCGATCAGGAATAAATTTTCGGTCTGTGACAAAAAGTAGTGCTGCAACAAGCCGATGAGGCCGATGCCGATCAAAGCGCCTAAGAACGTCCACAGGTGGTCCCAGGGGTCGAGGATCGTCTGACGATACACAATGTAGCGGGCCTTCCGAAAAGCTTTCCTTTGTTTCATGTTACTATGAAAACGGCGTGCGGGTGCAAAGCCACAAACCTACGTAGGGTTTTGCTGGGCCACCATCGTAGAATATACGGAGGCGGAAGGGCGCATTACGTACATGTGTTCCAGCCAATTGTTAAGCCAGAAGACATTCACGAACCTGGTTACGGGGAAGGCTGAAAAAAAATCCGGAAAGTGGTCCCTACTTCGACCTGGCTTTCCACCTCAATACGCCCCCCGTAATTTTCCAACATGCGTTTGATCATGTAAAGCCCGATGCCCGTTCCTTCTACATGGGTGTGCAGCCGCTGAAACATCTTGAAGAGCTTTTCCTGCTGCGCGGCCGAGAGCCCTAAGCCATTGTCCTGCACCGTGAGCACCACACCGGTCCCCTCTGGATGCGTGCTGATGCGCACGTGCGCCGGACGCTCCGGATGGTGGTATTTGATGGCATTGCTCACCAGGTTCTGTACAATGCTATACAGGTAGGTGGGAATAAAGCGGAGCTGTCTTACCTGCAACGCTACCTCAATCCGGACCTGATGGGTACGGATGAGAGTCGCCAGATCCTGCTGTACCCCTTCGATCACCTCCATCAGATCCACCGTTGCTACCTCCTTTTCTAATCCCCGCTGTACCTTCACAATCTCGGTAATGTGACCTATGACGGTTTTCAACCGCGCGATGGCCTGATGCATCATCGCTTCCCAGTGTCGCTGCGGCCCCATACCCTCCTCCAGCAGCTCCCGAATGGCCAGCAGGCCCTCCAGGTTGGTAATGGGTAGCCGCAGGTCGTGAGAAGACATGTAGAGAAAATTATCCAGGTCCTGATTGATCCGGACTAAATCCTGGTTGCGCTGCACAAGTTCGGCCGTACGCTGCGCCACTTTTTCCTCCAGTTGTGCATTGGCCTGCTTAAGTTGATCTTCGAGCTGTTTACGCACCGTAATGTCCTGAGAAAACCCCCGTAACTTCACCGTATGGCCTTGGGGGTCGGGCACAGGTTCGCCTCTGCTTTCCAGGTACCGTTGCGTGCCATCGGGCAATTTGACCCGACAGGTATGGTGGTAGGCCGTACCGTGCCGTAGGGCCTGGGCCAACTTTTTACGAAAAGTGGACCTATAGGGCGGCAGCACGCGTGCCGCGACGGCGGCCAGGCTCGGCGGTGGATCGGCCGGCAAGCCAAACAGGCGGCTCATTTCTTCAGACCAGTAGAGGATCCGTTCTTCCTGGCCGACCAGCGTTACCTCCCAATTGCCCAAATGGGCGGCCCGCTGAGCCTCTTGCAACAGTTGGGTCGTCTGACGCAATTGGGCATGGCTTGCAGAAAGCGCATGATGAGCACTCGCCAACTGTTGGTTGACGTGCACCAAGGCCTGCGTGCGGTCCTGGACACGCTGTTCTAGTTCTCCGTTTAACCGCTGTAGCGCCCGCTCGGCCTGCCGCTGCCGGGTGACCTCCGTGATGGCCAGAAAATAAAGCGGCTGCCCACTCGCATCCTGGAAGTGACCGCCCCCGTAGCGGAAGATACGTTTCCACTGCTGCTGTCGGTGCAGGACCTGGAGTTCCAGCTCCTGTACGGCTTCTCCACGAAACAAGCGCGACAAGGGCCATTGCTCCACAGGAACTACCCTCCCCTCCAGGTCAGAAAGTTCATAGAGCGCCTCAAAGGCTGGTAGGTCCCGCGCACAGTCCTCCCAACGCGCATAGCCATGAAGCGTAAGGGCGGCGGGATTCCAGTAGACCATGCGGCCTTGCTGATCAGAGAGCACCAACCCTTCCGGATGTTGGGAGATAACCTGTTGCAACCGATCCTCACTCGCTTGCAAGGCCTCCTCCACGCGCTTTCGTTCCAGGGCAATGGCCAGTACGTTGGCAATGGCCTGGACAAAATGGACATCTTCCTCGTGAAAGGTACGAGGGCGATTATCGTATACGCCCAACACGCCAAAAGGGCGATCACGGCCTTCGACGACGACCGAGATGCCGCTGACCACGTCATGGTCTGCCCAGGACGCAGGGCAGGGTACGCGGGTGTCCTGTCGCCAATCCTCCACCAAAAGGGGCTGACGGGTCTGGAGCACATAGCCGGCCGGGGTATCGGGTGTGGCTGCCATGCGTTTGTCCTGGTCGTCGTGGTTCCAGCCTACGCCCGCCTGGAAACGCAGCCCCTGCTCATCGGGAAGTAAAGCCAGTACGAGACTCCAACTGGCCTGTAAGGTGTGGGATATCAAGCGGGTGGCTTGCTCCAACAAAGCCTGTACGGGAAGCCCTTGCAAGGCCTGTTGTCCCAGTTCCACTACGACGGCCTGTTGGTGTAAGCGAGCCTTCAACTGGGATTCGGTCGCTTTCTGTACCGATGCATCACGCACCAGCCCGACCAGATAACCTCCCTCCAGGGCAAAGGCACTGATCTCCACCGGTACCAGCGTTCCGTCTTTTCGGCGCAGGTAGCGTTCGCGGTAGATCACCTTGTCACCAAGCAGCTGCTCCCAAGACAGCGGTAGGGTGATGGTTTCTTCTGCCCGCACGACGTCTTGGAGGGTCATCCTCAGCAGCTCCTCCCGGGTATAGCCTAACAACTGGCAGCCCCTGGGATTGACTTCCACGTATCGGCCCGCCCGATCGGTCACAAAAATGCCGTCGTGTGCCTGTTGGAAAAGCTGGTGAAAAAAGTCTTCTGTAAAAAAGCTGTGCGGAGAATCGCTTCGTGTGTTCATAAGTGGTAGAGAAGGGAAACGCGTCCCTGTGCTTCACTGGCCAGCCGCTGCTGCGAAGGCCTCGCAATGTTTGGTAAAAGCGTAAGGAGGCTGAACCCAACAAGGTTGGCTTTCACGTTCGAGATGGGTTGGTTAAGCGACAGCATGCAACGTGTGCTGTATACTCCTGTTGCCGGATGACGCTTGTTTAAATTCTTTATGTTAATTAACAGATTCAGGTATCAGGTGGTAAGCTATCTCGCGAATTTCCTCGCTCTTCTTGCAAAGTCTGATTAATGGCTTGAATTACCTCATCCAGTTCATGAGTCGTGGTAAGCAACATCGCCACTACCTCCGGGTCCGCCCTTCCGGTCTGCTTGATCACTTCACCCAAACCCAAAAGGCGACACAGCGGCCCACGTACCTGATGTGAATTATAGGCAGCATACTCCTTGAGCTGCTGATTGGTTCTTGACAGACGATGCGTGCGTTCCGCTACGCGTGCTTCCAGCGCCTGATTGAGATGGGTAATGAGCTGATTTTGCTTCATCAAGAGCTGGGAGTGGCGATGCAGCAACTGACGTTCTGCGTCAAAGCTTTGTTTCGGATGGTAGGCCAAGTACGCTAAGATCAGGGCCGAGAGCAGATAAGTAATCGGAACGCCGACCCGCGCCGAAAGCGTAGGACGGGCGATCCAGTTGACGTGGAACACCACCTCGGCGACGACCAAGACCAGCTGGGCCAGCAAAAACATAGCGGCTGTGGGCAGACGAGCGGCGGGCCGTACCAGCAAAATGGCGGTCAGCATACTAATCAAAAAACCATAGGGTATTGAGGAGCCGAGTCCTCCGATACGAAGCCAATGGATGATGAGAAAAAGCAGCGTTACGCCTAGCAAGGGTAGCAGAAGCGTTTCAAACTTTCTCTTTACCTGATAGAGGTAAAAGAAGAAGGCAAAGCTTAGCCAAGCTGCGCCGATGAGGAGAGTCGTAAGCGGCTTGCCGCCATAGAGGAGAGGATGCACTAATCCGTAGGAAACGTACACCAAATTGCCAATCAGCACGTACCGAGTAAGCTGTCGTTCAAAGTGCCGTTCGGAGGTTGCATTCACAGCAAAGCGGTTTTTAGAAGATACTTGCCTACCAGTCCTTTAACTGATTGATCCCGGTCTCCATATCCGTTTTGGGCAGAGCGTAGAGCTATGCACGCCCAGAAGATGCCTCTTCTTGTACTTTAGCCTATGATGGATAAGGCGTTACCGCTTTTTACAAGATAATGAAAATCACTTAACCAACATCTTACTAATCATAGGGAATTGGTTTTAGTAGGGCTACCACTTCCTGGCATTCCTTCCTTCGCTGTGTAAAAGGGTTCCTGCGGCACGCCCTACGCAGGGTCGGCCCTACTCAAAAGTAGGGACACATGACCTGGATTTCCCCCGCTTTAGCGGCGAGGAGGCAATCGAGTCACTAGGTGTCCTGATGTTTTCCGCAAGAGGAACGTCGTCTGCGGGGCGGACTGTCCCCGTCCCAATACCCAACGGATTCGTGGGCATCAGGCGTTGGTGTGCTGTCTTCCGTTACACAAATGGAGAGGTTTATCCTAGCGTCAGTTCCTCGAAGGATACGCAGAATCCTAGAAACGGGGCCATCGCTCGCACCTTCTGGCACAAGCCCCTGGTAAAGCGACTTATCCCTTGCCACCGTAGGTGCCCGGATTGGGTTTGAACACCTCGAGACGTATCCCATTTGCTTATCCTCGTGTTGTAGGTCTAAAAATGGTCCGGCGTATCCTCGGAGCTCCCGTCCAACCCTGCTCCCTCTGTACGGTCTTGCTTACTTTAACACACATGTAAGTACTCTTTCGGAAGCAACCCTTCTTTCGCAGTTCCCCATTTTAGCTTGCGGGTCAGTTTGAACCTAGCTTGTCAATGAATCGAAGAATTGGAACCAAAATCGCGCTTCTGGTCACTTCTATGCTGTTGCTGTCGGCGCTCGCCATCAGCCTTACTGCTCTATACAGCATTCGAGTACGTGGTCAAAAAGAAATTGACTCCTTTCAGGAGGCACAATTGGAAGTAACGCGCCAAAGCCTCCGTGACCTAGTCTCAACGGCCTATGACCTTATTCAACTTCATCACCAGCAAAGCGAGGATCCAACCCAGGTTTTGGCGGCCATCCGCCAACTGCCGGCGTACACACAAGACAGCACTGCCGCCACCCTCGACGACGCGACGCTGCTGGCTATGTACGGGGAGCAGGGGCGCGAAGCCCTCTTGCAACGTGCGTTAGCCACCCTGGCTGCGCTGCGTTTCGATGGAGAGGAAGGCTATTTTTGGGTGACCGACAACCAGCTACCCTATCCTACGATGTTGATGCATGCCGAAAAACCGGCCAATGCAGGAAAAGTCATGAGCGATTCCCAATACAACGTGGAAAAAACGCAGGGACTCAACATCTACCAGAAACGCGTCGCGTTGTGTCAGGCCTCAGGAGAGGGATTTGTTGAATACTACATCGAAAAGCCAGGAATAACGCAAAAATTCAGCAAACTTTCGTTTTCGCGGCTGTACCCACCGCTGGGTTGGGTGGTTTCTACCGGTATCTACATCGATCAGATTGAAGCCATGGTGGCCCTCAAACAGCGGGAGGTCAATCAGGAACTTAAACGCATCACGGTTATGCTGGTACTGCTGACCCTAAGCGTCGTGAGCTTGGCGGCCTTCCTGATCTACCGGTTTAGCCATCGGCTGTCGCGCGACATCAGCAGCATTCAACGCACCCTGAAAGAACTGGCTCTGGGCAAAATCGTAGAACCCCTCTGCCTGGACCGTACCGACGAACTCCACCTCATTACCGGATCGGTCAACGACCTGATTACCGGCTTTAATCAGTACAGCGGGTTTGCCAAACAGATTGGCGAAGGAAACATGGGGGAAGTCTTTCAGCCCCTGAGCGAAGAAGATGTCTTGGGCAACGAATTGCTGCAAATGCGTGACAAGCTTCAGCAGAACGCCGAAGAAGCCGAACGAAGAACCTGGGCCTCAACCGGCCTGGCGGACCTTAGTGAAATCCTACGAAAGCAGGAAAGCGATCTGGCCCCCCTGGGCGATCACTTGCTCCGGCACCTGGCCACCTACCTGAAGATCAATCAGGGCGTGTTATACCTTGTGGCCGACCAAGAGGAAGAGCCACGGATGCAGCTACTTTCCTGCTATGCGTACGGTCGCAAGAAATTCACGAAAGGGTCCATTGCCCTGGGCGAGGGATTGGTGGGGCAATGCTGGTTTGAAAAGCAAGCCCTCGTTTTGTCGGAAATTCCGGAAGACTACGTCGCCATTACCTCAGGAACCGGACAGGCTTTGCCCCGAAACATTGTCATCTTACCCCTCTTGTACAACGAGGCGGTGTTGGGTGTTTTGGAACTGGCCAGCTTCCGTGCGTTGCTGCCACACGAGATAGAGTTTCTGGAACAGATCAGCACCAGCATCGGTGCCACCATCAGTTCGGTACGCATCAATGCGCAGACCAAAGCCCTGCTGGAGGAAAGCCGCACGCTGGCCGAAGAACTCCAGGCACAAGAAGAAGAATTGCGCCAGAACCAGGAAGAGATGGTCGCGACCAACGAAGAAATGCAGCGCATCCAACGCGAACTACAGGAAGAGAATCAGCACTTGCGGGCTGAAATCGCCCAACTGACTACCAAACCGGCTGCCACTACGACTCCGGAAGTATGAAGAAAAGAGTACTCGGACTTTTCCTGTGGGGCATGAGCCTGGTTAACCCTAGCCAGGCGCAACTAACCCTTGATGGCGAACTTCGGAGTCGTTTCCAGTATCGGAATGGCTACCTTACCCTACCCCAAACCGACGATAAACCCGAGGCCTTCATTGCCCAACGCACCCGCCTGAACCTGGCTTACGAGCGACCCGAACGTGTTAAGACGTACCTCTCCCTGCAGGACGTACGGGTGTGGGGAGATCAGAGCCAACTGACGGATGAGCCCAGCGTGGGGGTTTTCCAGGCCTGGGGGGAAGTGGCGTTACATCCGCGCGTGGCGCTCAAATTCGGACGCCAGGAGCTGATGTACGATGATGGGTACTTGTTCGGGACCCTCAACTGGCGGGAGGCGGGCCGCAGTCACGACGCGGCGGTACTCAAGTACCAGGACTCGACCTTGGCGGCCCATTTGGTGCTGGCCTACAATCAAGACAAAGCGACCCTGGTCAAGACGCCTTATCACAAAGATTACTACCAGCAGCTGCAGGTCCTGTGGCTGGAGAACAAGTGGCGACAGTGGCAAACCTCGGTGATGGGCGTCGCCCGAGGATTACAAACCACCGACTCCACAATCGTCTACGACCAGACGCTGGGAGGACAAGTCTCCCGCACGGAAGGCAGGCTTCGGGCTAAAGCGATCGGATACTACCAACGAGGAACCGAGCGCAGCGGCAGGGAGCATCAGGCCTATTTCTGGTCCTTGAAAGGAGAATTCACTCCCCTAGACCGACTCACCCTGCTGGCGGGCATGGATGTCCTGTCCGGCACGGCCATGACAGGTACAGCCCTCGGCGAAGGCGAAGTGTCCCATACGTTCGACATTCTCTATGGTTTTCGCCATCGCCATTTTGGCCACATGGACTACTTCTACCTGGGCTTTACCCCACAGGCGGGTCTGCGCGACGTCATGTTCAAAACCAGCTACCGGCCGGCTCCGAAATGGAAGACCCAGCTGGACCTGCATTCGTTCTACACGCAAGCCTGGGTAGCCGATCCAGAACGCCTGCCCCAGCCGTTGCCTCGCCACCTGGGCCTGGAAGCCGACCTGTCCTTTTCCCACAAACCCGATCCGATGATTACCCTTTCCGGAGGGCTTTCCGGTCTGGTGGCAACCCGCACCTTGGCCGTAGTCAAAGGGGGCGGAGACTACCAGCGGCTGAACCATTGGGCTTGGTTTACGATCGGCATCACCCCGACATTCCTGCAAACCGAAGCGCCATGAAGCCGGTAAAATAATCTTGCAGCAGGCATGAGACGCAAGAGGAATAGCAATCTATGAGCAGACCTGCAACTGATCAAATGAACTCATGCCATCATTTCGCCGATTTCCAAACAATATAGTGCGTGTCTTAGCCCCCGATTAGTTGGGCAGATCACCGCTTGCCCCTCTCGTAACGACTCCTGCACGATCGAATACCGGTCTTCTGCGGCCGCCGCACGGGGATAAATTTTCGTTTTACGGTGCTCGTGATTTCCTGAATATAAGGGACGGGGGCCCCCAGACTAAACTGTTTGGACAACTTTGTCCAAACAGTTTAGTCTGGGGGCTAAGACATTTTGGAAAATAGCTGCCTTATCACCACGTTATGGAAGCTTTTCCCTAAATGCCTTTCCTGAAGACGAGCACGACGAGGCGTTCTCTTGTAAGGCAGGGTTCCCGCTACGGATCACGGTTCGCCACCTCATCTTTTTAGCTCCCTGTGAAGTGATTTAATTGCCTCGCCATCAGCCCAGTATGAAATTATATTTTCTGCAATTGTTGTAAGTCGTTTTAGGAAAATATACATTTACTTCAGTGTCTTTTTCAGGGAGAGCGAGCGCAGAACGGTGGATTTGTGGGCTGTGGTGTGCTGACATTGCTCTTTCTCGCAGTACTTGTTTACACCGCGTGTGCCTCCGAGCAGTGCAAACAGGAGTCTTTTGAGTACGCTTCCCGCTCCTGGAATTTTTCTGGCCAGGTTATTTCAAGCGTAAGCAGACACCCGTGCGTCTGCATTCAGGCTTCTCAGGCAGTACTTCACCTCTTAATCCTTGATAAGTAGTTTAGATCGTGGGCCTCAATGCGATCAGGGACAGCCCTCTTGATGCATCCTCGGATGCGTAGTAAACTCGTTACGAACACCTTGCAGCCCTCCATTCAGTGGCTACTCTCTGTGGGCGTGGGCAAGGGAGCATGACCCAGAACCGCTGTATCTATAGGGAACACTAACCTGTTCCCCTTCTTTTCCTTTCTCCTCTTCAGTTCACCCTATTTCTCCCTTTATTCTCATGAAAAATCTTCTATGCTATGGTATCTCCTTACTCAGTCTATTGCTGAGCCACCCCCTCTCCGCTCAAGTCTCCCTCGACTGGGTAAAGAGATATGCGTTTGGTCAGTTCACGGACCTGGCGACCGATGCCGCAGGAAATGTCTATGCCACGGGGAATTTCGAAACCAACGACTCGATCTTTGTGATGACCGTAAAATTAGCTCCCAACGGCTCGTTGGTGTGGCAAAAACTTTTTTACAGTGTCCCTAGTCCCAATAATCGTCCCGTCGCCCTGGTACTTGACGAAAGTCAGGGAGCGCTCTACGTGGCTGGGGCAACGTCTACAGAGTTTCCCAATTCGTTTTTTAACGAAGATTACCTCACCCTCAAATATGATCTCCAGGGCAACCAACAATGGGTGAGAACCTTCGATGGCACCGCCCCTGGCGCTCTTGAGCCCAGTCTAGAGCGCATTTCACACATCGGCGTGGATGGCACGGGCAACGTCTACGTAACGGGCATCAGTTCAGGCGACTATTTCAACGTTTATTACGATCTGGTTACCATCTCGTATGCTCCGGATGGCACCGAGCGCTGGCGACGTACTTATGCCGACCAGGAAAATGCCTACGACGAGCCGCGAGCCATGAAAATAGATGCATCCGGTAACCTGTACCTCGCAGGGCAAGTAACACCGAACTGTTGTAGTTCCTACGGCCTGGTTTTCAAATACGATTCCGAGGGCACCTTAGTCTGGCGGCATGAAATGAAGGGAGAGAGTCCCTACCAAGGTAGTTGGATTATTGATATAGCGCTGGATCACCAGGGAAATGTCATCCTCGTCGGTGGGATTCAAGATCAAGGCGGTTTTACGCTGAAGTATACCGCAGCAGGTTCCCAAGTGTGGAAGAGGTATGTTGAGGCCAGTCTCAGTCTGGCAGCCGTCGACGGGATGGGGAATGTCGTTGTCTCAGGAAGCAACGCGGGTTCACAGCAAAACGCTCCCCCCAGTGATCAGGAGAACGGCCTCGTCACTTACAAATACACTTCTCAGGGCAATCCGCTCTGGTCCAGAACCTACGGCGGTCCCCTGTATAAAAAGATATATTCCTCTAGTGCAACGCCGTCCGAGCTGGTGCTGGATGCAGCCGGAAATGTGTACATCACGGGGTATCAGGAAACGCCTTATGGCACCACGGATGATATCATGACCTTTTCCTACGGCCCCGAGGGATCACCGCGCTGGGTGCAGAGTTACGCCGGGAGCCATCTTACCAACTTTCATCGGGCGACCGCCCTGGTGGTACGTGCGGACGGGCAGATCTACGTAGCTGGAGGGGGATATACGAACAATTTTCAGCGGGCACAAGGCGTACTCCTCAACTATACGCAGGACGGCACACCACTTCCCACGACGCAAACCTTCTGGCTGGAAGCCGAATGTGCCCTAGTCGGCAATCACTGGCAAACCCAGACGGGGAGTAACCAGGCCTCCAACGGTAGTTTTGTGGTCAGACGCGGGAGCTATGGCTATACGTATGCATTCCAACCTGCCGATTATGTAAGCTTCGCGGTAGATATCTATCCAGCCGACTCGTTCTATTTCTATGCACGCACCAAAAGTCTCACCAGTAATAGCAATTCTTTCTGGGTCCGCATCGATGGGGGCGACTGGCAGGTATGGAACTTGCCTTACGGACAAGGGTACGTGTGGAGCACCTTGCCACTTACCCCTAGGAACCTGAATTTCGGTACGCATCTGATTGACGTCGCTTACCGGGAACCCAACACGCAACTTGACAAGCTCTATATTAGCACTGAACCCGGTATTCCCGTGGGCTTTGGTGAGATGGCCAGCAATTGTGGAGTCTCCCCATTACGCACCGTCGCGGCCGAAAGCGCCGTGGACATCGGTTTAAGGGTGCAAGTGTATCCTAATCCGGTGCAGGATCGGTTGATTATAGAAACGGATGCGCCTACACACGTGCGAATTTACAACGCGTTGGGCGTAGAAGTCCTTTCCGGTCAGATAGAAGGTCAGACGCAGATGCCGGTGCATCAGCTCCCGAAAGGCATTTATTTTTTACACGTAGAAGGCCAGTCTGCGCAGCGAATTGTTAAGCAGTAGATGCAGGGAACCGTTCTCAGATCGTTTGATCCGAGAACGGTTGTTATGGCCAGCTTCCCGTACTTGGATTGGCAGCCCAAGTAGCCTTTTTTTCGCTGAACCTAATTCCTTCCTGTTTTTTGCGGCGCCATCGGAATATTTTTTGAACACAGTTAATAGGCAAGTGTTTCATTCGTTCATTGAGCACCTCCCTAGATGGTGGAACACGGCCTCTTGTAGTAACCTAACCTATCCGGCTTAGCTCCCCTCGGATACAGCTTTTATACGATTGGGCTTCCCCCTCGTTAAGCATAGAGCATACTTTCTAAGGAGTAATTTGGAGGAAACTCCAAGCCGCCTCTTTCGGCCGGAGCAGAAGTAACAGAACCCCTACGGCCAGCAGGATTTCCCAAAGCGGGACGATTCATTTGAGCAGGGAAAGACCACCCAGGATCGCGACGGCTCCTCTTTTAAACGCTATGTTGGCTAGCGCCCCAACAAAATCAGCCGCCAGGCGTCCGTATAAGAAACCCCTTCCTGTCCTCCACCGGCCATCTGGGCGATGGAAATGGTGATAGTCGTCCACATCCGTCAGACCGGAAATCAACGCGACGCCGTACAACCCTTTATTTCCCAGATACTCCCGCGCCGCGGCGGTGGCCAGCAACACCAAGGCGAAAACGAGGCCGAAAACCACTGCACTTTTCGTTGGGCGGGGTTTTCCGGTTCCGGCATCGGCTTTTGTGATTGGGGACGAAAAAAGAGAGAAAACCAATAAGGACAAGGAAGACGCCTACCATAAGCAACAGCGGGGGGTTTCCTCAGGCAGTCTTTGGGGTAGGATGGCCACGACTTCGATCAGCACACGCATCGAAACGCCAGAGGCAACCAGAATGATCAATGCGGCGGAACGGGCATTGCCCTCGGCTCCCTGGCTGAGTCGTGCGTAGGAAATGGTCGTGGCAGGCTGGAAATCATGCCGCTCAACAACCCATTCAAGAACGTACCTGCTTTATCTCCTACCAGTTTGTAAGATAAAATACCCCCCAACACTTACCCTGACGATGAGCACCACAATCAGCCAAAGTTTCGGGGATTGAGCACTTGATAAGGGCCATAGGTGTCCCAAAGAGGTAAAAGCTGAGGTAAGGTTAGAGATCAAATCTGTACGTTTTCCCGCAGATTAGAATTTGATGAGAAACGGGTAAATAGGGCCGTATTTTTTTAACCCTTTCTGGCCACATACGTCAATCAATATAAAGAACAGATATCTTCACTAGATCCAGTAAGCCTTGTTTATTCCTTATTGCACGAGCAATAGCGTGCCGTACTGCTCTGCGCGATAGGACGCGTGGTTAGTAACACTGGGTCAAGAAATAATCCAATTGGATGACATTCATTTTGAGCACTGACGTAGTCCTTTCATTGCATTTCTAACTAACCACCGTCTTATGGAAACGACCCCATTTTTTATTTTCCTATTCTTCCACCTGACGGGTCTGATTATCGGCTTCGGCTCAGTCATCACTACCGATCTATTTGGTCTCCTCTGGATCTGGAACCGCGTCCGATTCACCCAGGTTATAAAAGTGAGTGGCATCACCGAATATTTTATCTGGGCAGGATGGGCCCTCATGGTGGCGGCAGGCGTGCCGCTGCTAGTGCTGAAAGGCGAGCTGGACCAGCTGATGGTCATCAAACTATTCTTCGTTGGCCTGGTCGGGCTCAACGGCCTCCCCCTGCATCTGCTTCATCAGCAGCTCAAACGATTTAAGGATGGGGATCAAGTACCGAAGCTCTTCCTATTTCGACTCATTTTGTGTTTGAGTATCTCCCAACTCGGCTGGTGGGGTGCAGTCGTGATTGGTTTTTTCCATCGTCACATCTGGACGATCATTGAATGGCCCGCCAGACCTGGAGTAATGATTGCCTTGTTCGTGGGTAGCCTGCTGTTGATCTGGGTGGGTGGGGAGGCACTGGGACGGAGGAAACGAACCGTATCGGTATAGCGGCTTTCGTTTTCAGCTTCCGGGGGACTAAGCTACTTCTTTGAAAATCCTACAAGAAAAACGGATTTTTTTGTAGCGGCCTGGTGTGGATAAGTTAGTGAGCTCACTAGATTTACTTCCGAGCCTGATAGAGAATACGGGTGGTATACCGATGGTACGTACTCTCCAAGCAAAGCATGCGAAGTGGTCAAGCTCTCGTATCTATATAGTTTTATAGCTTTCCATAAAGTCAATTATCAAACGAACCAATTAATAACTCCTGTGGGAACCACAAATCCTATGAGGCACGAAGTCATGTACACATAGTGTAGCGAAACTGTTTGGGTAAGCCTCCTACAATTTAGTGAAGCCTTACACGCACGGATCATATCGACTTCTGCAGAACTTTAAAACATTGCCCCAGTGCCAAAAACCCCGCCCTCGGTGCCGTGTGGGAACAATCGGTGAGCACCTCTCCTATTGTTTGTTATAACAAATTCACCAGAATACATGCTCACTGCTCAACCCCTATCGCTTGCGGCGGAGCCCTGTGGATTTTACGGGGCCTTTGTCGTAAACATGCTTTGTCAGTAGCGCTGTTCATCAGTGGGTTAGTCGTGCGGTGATCCGGCCTCAAGGGCTTATATCATGACGCAGTAAGGTTGACTCTCCTGCTTACCCTTCTCTTGTTCCGCACCTCGCGGTTACTTTACCTTCCTATTTTTGCAGGCATTTCCCACCATACTGAGCTCAGACCACTCTTAAAGAAGCTGATTCAACTCCTGTTAGGTACCTCGCACGGGTTTTCCTAGCACGCGCTCCCAGGCGCTAAGCCTCTTTGCAGATTTCAGCGCTTTTCCAAGTCCAGGGTGCTCATCATCTGGCAGGACTGACTACTGCGGTGCTGCTATCAGAATGAAAGTACACAGCAGAGGTGGCTTAGAAATTGCCTATGAGAAGCTTCTCTTGGTAGATGTTAACTTCTATTCTGGTGTAGCTCCCCATCCGCTGGACTTTTGTCAACCGTTGGAATTGTGCTTCGGAACGAACTACGATCTGTTCTTGGGTTACGGTACGCAAAGGGGCTCCGCATACTCTCACTTTTTTCAGGAAGTCTGTTCTGTTGCGCCTACTCATACTTTACCCCTCGTGCTCTATTCGTACCGCAGGGTATCGACCGGATTGGCAAGTGCCGCCTTCCTGAATTGATAGACCATGGTGAGCAGTGCCACTGACAGGATCAGTATGCCCGTGCCCACAAAGAGTTCCCACCCCGGCTGGATGCGGTAAGCGAACTCGCCGAGCCAGTTTTGCGTGGCGAAATAGGCGATGGGAAGGCCAAGGCCCACGCCCAATACAATTACCCCCACAAAGTCACGGGCAAGGGTCGTCACGACTTGCAGGACCGAAGCGCCAAATACCTTGCGGATCCCGATTTCGCGGATACGCTGTTCCGTGGTGAAGATCACCAGGCCCACTAACCCCAGCAGGGCCACAAAGAGGGCCAGGGCCGTAAAGCCGCGAAAAAGTGTGCCCACCCGGCGTTCTGACCGGTACATGGCCTCGAAATTTTCGTCCAGAAACTTATACGTGAACGGTTGGTCAGGCACCCATTCGTGCCATTTTTCCTCCAGAAAAGCTAGGGTTTGGGACAGGCCTTTCGCTTCGAGCCGAAGCGAGAGCGTGGCGTAGGCCTCAGGATAGATGTGCAACACGGCCGGGGCTACTTTCTCTCGCAAGCTCTTGAAGTGGAAGTCGCGCACCACCCCCACCACGGTGCCTTGCTTGAGCGAATCCTTGCCCCACATGTCCCAGTCGAGGCGCTGGCCGAGGGCCTCTTTCGGGGTGCCAAAGCCGAAACTTTTCACCGCCGTTTCGTTGAGCAGGAAGGCGCTGTGCTCGTCGGAGGGATACTCCCGCGAGAGGTCGCGTCCCGCCGCCACCTCCAGCCCTAACGTCTTTACATAGTCGTGATCTACGGTAAAGACGGCCGCGGTCAGCTCGCCTTCACGCCCCGGTAGCTTGACGGCATCGGTGGCCAGCGCATCTCCGGGCAAGCCGTAGCCGGCCGTAGCGGCCAGGATGTGCGGACGACGCAGCAACTCTTCCTTTACGGATTCGAGCTGAGCGCCAAGCGCACCCCGCAGGGGCAGCACCAGCAACTGCTCTTTTTGAAAGCCCAGATCGCTATGCTGTAAATAATCTACTTGCCGCTGGATAATGAGCGTACTGAGAATGAGCAGGGCCGAGAGCGCAAATTGCGTCACCACCAGCCCCTGTCGCAGGAAGACGGACTGTCGGCCCGAGGATTCCAGCTTTCCTTTCAGCACCCGGATGGGTTGGTAGGCCGACAGCACCCAGGCCGGGTAGAAGCCCGCCAGCACGCCCAGCACCAATACGCTCCCCAGGAGAAGAACCCAGAACAGCGGCTGACGCAAGAGCTCGGCCCCCAGGTTCTTCTCCGTAAAATTTCGTAACCAGGGCAGTGTCCCCTGTACCATCGCCATGGCCACAGAGAAGGCCAACCCGGCCACCAGCAGCGCTTCGCTGGTAAATTGCAAAATCAGTTGGCTGCGCAGGGCGCCATTTGTCTTGCGAACCCCGACTTCGCGGGCTCGGCGGGTGGCGCGGGCGGTGGAGAGGTTAACAAAGTTGATACCAGCGATGAGCAAGAGAAACAAGCCGACCAGCGTCAAGGCACGCACGTGGGCAATGTTGCCGCGCTCGGCGATCTCCCAGACAAACTGGGAAGAGTGGAGGTGAATCTGCCGCAGCGGTTGCAGGAAGGGCAGGTAGTGCGATCCTGACGACTGCGTTTGAGGCCAGGCCTGCGCTTTGACCACCGACTGAAGCCTAGCTTCCACCGCTTGGGCCTCGACGCCCTTCCGAAGCTTGATGTAGGTGAAGAACTGCTGCCATCTCCAACTCTCCATCCGCTCCGGTTCGACGTATGTGACGAAGGTTGCCATCGGCAACAGGAAGCTGGGGGCAAGGTGCATCCGCGCCGGCAGGTCGGTCAGCACGCCCGTAACGCGCATGGTTACGCCATCCAGCAACAGCGTGTTTCCTACCGGATTCGCTGGGCCAAAATACTTCTCGGCGAGGGGTCGGGAGAGCACCAGCGTGTTGGGCTCCGTTAAAGCGGTTGCCGCATCTCCGTACCGCAAGGGCAGGGCGAGTAGTTCCAAAAATGTGGAATCGACAAACAGGCCGTTGGGCTCGTAAATTTGCCGTTTCCCCTGACTGAACAGGGGCAGATAGTTCAGGGCCATCAGCACGCGGCAGGTGCTTTCTACTTCCGCAAACTCGTCAAGGGTGGGCGCAAACATGGGGGGTACGGTCACGTGAAATTTCACCGTGCCGCTTTCCTCCTCCGTCGATTCGTTGTAGACCCGAAACACCCGCTCGCCTTCCGGGTGGTAGGCGTCGTAGGCGAGTTCATCCCACACGAAAAAGGCAATGAGCAGACAAGCAGCGATCCCAAAGGCCAGTCCCAAGATGTTAATGAGGGAAAACACCTTGTTGCTGAGGAGGTTGCGCCAGGCGATGAGAAGGTAGTTACGAAGCATAGGAGGTGGAGTTAACTTCCTCACCCTGGAGAAAAACGTGCCAGCGCGACCACCCTTGATCCGGGCCTTTTTTGGACCCGAAAAGCGTCCGCTGTGTTTCAGATTGGAACAGCCTCGTGTATCAGAATGATACACTACATAGGTCGATCCGCTTAAGAAATGTGAACGTTAAGCGGAGTAAAGCTGTGGAACGAGTTTCAATGCCTTACCACTTATCACTAGACCTATCACGTAAGGATCTGGCTACCCCGCTGGTGCATCATCAGCCCTATCAGAAACTGCCAGAATACACAGAGAACCGCGCTACCTAACAACTGTCCAGACTGCGCATAGAAGCTCTGGGCTTTCTTCGTGACTCAATTTCGCGCGGGGTCTTTGTTGGATAAACAGAGCAAACCCTTCGACTCGCCTTACGGGAATCCCTTTAGCCTCTGAAAAAAACCCTCGGCATAGGTATCACTGATGGGAATGATGTGATCGGCCATCTTGATCCGGTTTCGCTCGATGTAATCGATTTTGTCAATGGCGACCAGAAAGGACCGATGCACACGGACAAAATTTGGGGAAGGCAGCAGTGCTTCCAGCTGAGCAAAGCTCAACAGCGTCATTAGCTTCTCTTTCGCGGTATGAATCCGTAGGTAGTCTTTCATTCCCTCCACAAAGAGAATCTCGCGCGTCGCCACCTTCTGGATTCGGTGGCCCACCTTGAGAAAAAGATACGTCTGGTCCTGCCTGGCTTCCGCGATTTCGTCCCGCTTTTCCGGGGGATGCCGGGGGGGGTGTTCCTGGTAGAGGCGTAATACGCCTTTGTAAAACCGTTGGAACGTAAAGGGCTTTAACAAGTAGTCCTTCACTTCCAATTCATACGCCTTCAGCGCATACTGATCGTAGGCGGTCGTGAGGATAATCAGGGGTTGGTGGTGTAACATCGGGATGAAACTGAGCCCATCCAGGTCTGGCAGATTGATGTCAAGAAACAAGAGATTGGGTGGGTCTCTCGCCAGAGGCTCGGCCGCCTCCAACGGACTCATGTAAGACCCTTTCCATTCCAGAAACGGAACTTTGCCGATGTACTCTTCCAGAATTTCCTGGGCCAGAGGTTCGTCCTCAATGATACAGCAGGTCAGCTTTTCTTTCATGTGCCTGTGCAGGATGCAGGTGGATGGTCAGCAGAACCGTAAAGGTTTCGCCGGTGTGCTGAAGGGTGAGTGTATGCTGGTCAGGGTAAAGTAACGCCAGCCGTTTCCGGACGTTGGGCAGCCCGATACCCCCGGGTTCTTCCAGCGACTGGGCTGTTCTTTTGCCGATAGGGTTCTGCACGCGGAAGAGCAGGGTCCCTTCGTGGATCGACACCCTCACCTTCAGGTCGCCGGGCTCCAGCCGGGCGGGGCTGTGTTTGTAGGCATTTTCCAGCAGGTGAATGAACAGCAAGGGAGCAATGGCGTAGGCTTCGGTCTCCCCCTCGATCTGGAGATCGACCACCGGACGTTGCTTGTAGCGGAGCTGCTGCAAACTCACGTAATCCCGCACATAGTCCATCTCCCGGGCCAGCGGAACCGTGGGCGCATTGGATTCATAAATCATGTAGCGCATCAGCGAGGCCAGTTGCTGCACCGCCTCCGGGGCGGTAGGCGCTTGCTTGTACACCAGGGTGTGAATGTTATTCAGAGTATTGAAGAGGAAGTGCGGATGGATCTGCGCTTTTAGAGATTGCAATTCGGCCTCCGCGGCCTGTTTTTCCAGCTGCTCTTTCCGGATCGTGTTGAGTACCAGCGTCTCGGTGACCCGGGCCAGCCAGCCTAAGAAAATAAAGATGACGACGATCGAAATCAGCGTCATCAGGTAGTACTCCATAAACAGGCTCCCCGAATTCAGCGCTTCGTGGTGGGTGAGCAGAAAAGGAAGAGGCCCTGTCAATAGGATGGCCACCAAGCTGCGAACGTAGCGCTCGCTTTTCTTCTTCCCGGTATACCGGGTCAGGAGATGGAAATGGCTGTAAAACACATAGATACAGGTGGCAACAAATCCCGTCGTTTTGGCTAGCCAGTGCGCCTCGCCTTCTCCCCCCAGTTGCAGGCCTACCAACAGGGTGAACAAGCCCCAGAGAGAGAGGTGAATCAGCCGGAAGATTTTCTTGATGCGCTCCATCAAACAAAGATATTTTTTCCTGTCACTTTTTAACAATCCGTTTACCGGTTGGACCAATTGGATCTACCAATCGGCCAATCGGGTCTGCCAGTGCCTTGGAAGAGGCAAACGCCTGATTGATCGACTCCTTTTTAGCGGTCGACTATCGTGTTTCGCTTTCCAGGCTGGTACGGCTTGCTTCGTGCTGAACTAGCCAGGAGAGCTTGATCTGAGGAGCTCCCCTGCACTCATTCCTAAAGGAAAAATTAAGCCGACCCGCTAACATGGAAAATCCCCCGTGGGGCCTGGTGATCCGCCAGGTCTCCAAAACCTATAGAACCAATCGATTCCCAACCGGTACATCCCGAACCGGCCGGCACCGCACTGACGGACCGGCCGGTGGGGTGCACGCCTTGCACCAGGTATCGCTTGAGATTCCGCCGGGCCTATTTGGGCTGCTGGGGCCGAACGGCGCCGGTAAATCGACCCTCATGCGCACGCTCGCTACGCTGCAGGAACCCGACGAGGGACAACTCTTTTTGGGTGACATTGACATCGTGCACCAGAAGGCAGCGGTACGCCAGACCTTGGGCTACCTTCCTCAGGAGTTCGGGGTGTACCCCAAGTCCAGTGCGGAGGAATTGCTCGACTACTTCGCGGTGCTGAAAGGCATTACCCACCGGGCAGCACGGCGAGAAACCACCGCGGCCTTACTCAAACAAACGAATTTGTGGGACCAGCGCAAGCAGAAGCTGGGCGGCTACTCCGGCGGCATGCGGCAACGCTTCGGAGTGGCGGTGGCCTTGCTGGGCAACCCCCGATTGTTGATTGTCGACGAACCCACGGCGGGCCTGGACCCGGCCGAACGCGTGCGCTTCCTCAATCTGCTGAGCGAATTAGGGGAAAGGAGTGTCGTGATTCTCTCCACGCACCTGGTGGCGGATGTGGCAGAATTGTGTACGAACATGGCCATCATCAACAGAGGACAAATTCTGTTGAAGGCCCGGCCACAGGACGCGAGGGGTGCCCTCAAAGGCCGGATCTGGCGGCAAGTGATCGAACAAACGGCGTTCCCTGCGCTGGCGCAGGAGCACCGGATCATTTCGGCCAAGCGACTGAGTGGTCGCACCTTGGTGCATGTGTACAGCCCGCAAAGACCCTGTAACGGGTTTGAAGCGGTGGAGCCGGAGCTGGAGGATGTCTATTTCAGTGCTCTGGCGGGCTGCATCGGCCCGACCCATCAACAACCGACATCAGAAGGGATCGTGCGATGAAGTTGCAACGGATTTTTGCACTGGAATTCGGGTACCAGTTCCGGCAGGTCTCGACCTGGCTCTACTTCGGGGTGGTGCTGGGGTTGGCGTATCTGGTTGTTTTGGGCAACTACCGTTACGACGCACAAGACGGGTATTTCTTGCTCAACGCGCCCATCGTGATTTACTCGGTCACGGTGATCTGCTGCGTGCTGTGGCTGTTGATCGGCGCCTCAGTGGCGGGCGACGCGGCGGCCCGCGACGTGCAGACGCGCATGCATGCGCTTACCTACACTGCACCCGTCAGCAAAGCAGCCTACCTGGGCGGGCGGTTTACCGCCGCCCTCGCCCTCAACGGGCTCGTGGTCCTGGCCATCCCGGCGGGTCTCCTGCTGGCCCTGTACGTTGCGGAGGTGGAGGCCGAACTGCTGGGTCCGTTCCGAGCGACGGCCTACCTGACCAGCTTCTTCTTTCTGGTGTTGCCCAACATCTTTTTTGCCACCGCCATTCAGTTCGCGTGGGCGGCGCTCAGCCGTCGGGCCATCGGCAGCTACCTGGGGGGGGCGGTCCTGTTCGCGGCGGCCTTTGTGCTGGGACAGGGGCTGCAGGACGCGGGGGAATGGGGAAACCTGATCGACCCCATGGGCTTCACGCAGGTGATGGGCAATCAGCTCACGTGGAGCCCACTGGAACTGAACACACGCCTGCTCCGGCTGGAGGGCACCTTTCTCACCAACCGCCTTCTGTGGCTCGGCATTTCGCTGAGCCTCCTGCTGTTAACGTATTTTCGGTTTCGGTTCGAGGTACCTGCATCCCGCCCGCAACAGCAACCGGCCACCGGGGGACAACCAGTGGTCGTGATTCGGGCGTCCTTGGCTTGGGAAACTGCGGAGACGCTGCCGCGAGTCAAGGGAACGTTTGGATGGGCCACGCAACGGCGCCAATTGCGTTTGATCACCTGGAAGAGCTTTCTTCAGCTTGCTAAACACTGGACCGGTCTTCCCCTGCTGGCCGTCCTGGCCCTGATGGCAGGCTTGACCCTGCCCAACAACCTGAAAGGCCAAGGGGTCCCCCTCCTGCCCCGCACCGACTTTCTCCTCGAGAATCTGACCGCACCCCTGACGCAGCCGGAGCCGTTCTGGATCATCATCACCCTGCTCACCCTTTTCTACGCCGGGGAGCTGGTGTGGCGAGAGCGCGAAACCGGCCTGAGCGAGATCGCCCACGCGGCACCTGTACCGGAAGGAGTACTGTTCCTGGGTCGGTTGCTGGCGCTGGCGGGGATGCTAGGGGTATGGCTGGCGTTCCTGATGCTGGCCGGACTGGTGGCGCAGGCGACCATTGGCGGCGTCAGGGCGGAGATAGGCCTGTACGTGCAAGTCCTATTCGGACTGCAGTTCGTCGATTGCCTGCTCATGGCCCTGCTGGCCTTCGTCGTGCAGGTGCTGGTAAACCAGAAGTTTGTAGGGTACCTGGTGTCGCTGCTGGTTTACGGATGTATTGCCTTCGCACCTATCCTGGGCATGGAACACAAGCTGCTGATTTACGGGGCCAGCCCCCGCTGGACGTATACCGACATGGCCGGCTTTGGCCCGACGCTGGCGCCCTGGCTGTGGTTTAAAGCCTACTGGGTCGCGTGGGCCGGGTGGCTGGCAGTGGTAGCGGTTCTGTTCTGGGTGCGGGGCCGCGAAGGAAATAGTGCCTCGCGGCTTCGGCTGGCCCATCGGCGGTTCACGGGTACTGTGGCCGGGGTAGCGGCGGTGGCGACCGGTGGCCTCCTGGTGGCGGGTGGTTTTGTTTTCTACCACACGAACGTGCGGCGCAACTACACCAACGCCTCCGCTGCCGCGGCGCAACGGGCAGCCTACGAGCAGCTCTACCGCCAATACCTGCACGTCCCCCAACCCCTGCTGACCGGCGTGAACCTCCAGGTAGAAATCTATCCTCAGCAGCGGAGGGTCGTGATCCAGGGCACGTACCTGCTGGTGAATCACCAACACATCTCTATCGACTCGATTCACTTAGGAACGGGGGCGGATGTGGAAACTAGCGCGCTCGACTTTGATCGGCCCTTTCAGGAGGTGCGGGTGGACAAGGAGCTGCGCCACCGCATCTACGCCCTGACCAATTCTCTCACCCCCGGAGATTCGTTGCACCTCCGTTTTCGGGTTACCTACCAGGCGCAGGGCTTCTCCAACCAGGGCGCCGACGCGCAGGTGGTGGAAAATGGCACCCACTTCCGGAATATAGAGTGGCTTCCCGTCATCGGGTACCAGCCGTATCGGGAGCTGGACGAGGCCGGCGCCCGACAGGCGCATGGCCTGCCCCCCCGGCCCGCCACCGCCTCGCTCTACGACACGGCGGCCCGTCGGTACGCCCCGTTTGCCGAGCAGATCCGCTTTGAGGCCATTGTGGGAACGGAAGCCGACCAGCAGGTGGTGGCACCGGGCACGTTACGCCGGACCTGGACCCAGGCGGGCCGCCGCTACGTTCAGTACGCGACGGATACGCCCATCCGCAACGAATTCTCCATTTTCTCGGCCCGTTATGCCGTGCAGGAAGGGACCTGGCAACCCACCTCAGCACGCCCGGTGCAGGCGGTGGCCCTCCAGATCTACTATCCCCCCGGGGGGACGGACAACCCGGCGCGAATGGTTCGGAGTGCACAGGCCTCACTGGATTACTATACCAAGCAGTTTGGTCCCTACCCGCACCGCCAACTCCGCTTTGTGGCCCATCCGAGCTATCACTTCGGCCACCACGCCGCCCCCATTGACATCTCGGCGGCGGAAGGCTTTTTCCTACTGAACCCGAAGCAGGATGAGCGGGGCTTTGATCTGGTGACAGCCGTGGTAGCGCACGAGGTGGCGCACCAGTGGTGGGGCAACCAACTCAAACAAGCGTATGTAGAAGGCGCCGGCCTGATTACCGAAAGCCTGGCGTGGTACTCGGCCATGGGCGTACTGGAAGACCATTATGGTACCGAGCACTTGCAGCGGCTCCTGAAGTACCTGCGGGAAGCAAACGAAACGCCGCGTACCCGGGCCGCCCTGCCGCTGCTGCAGGCCCAGGACGGGTACCAGATGTACCGCAAAGGGCCCTTAGCGCTGTACGCGTTGAGCCAGTACATAGGCCGGGACCGGGTAAACGGAGCCCTCCGAACGTTGCTGGCGAACCACCGCCCGGGAAGAGTTCCCCATCCCACGTCGCTGGATCTCTACCGGGAGCTGCAGGCGGTCACGCCGGATTCGCTTCAGCCGCTGCTGCACGACCTGTTCGCGGCCAACACCTTCTGGGAGCTGGCGATGGAAAGCGCCACTGCCAAACCGGGTCCAGGGGGCACCTGGCAGGTAACGCTTACCCTACAGGCCGGCAAACGGGTCGTGGACAGCGCCGGCACCGAGACGGAACGACCCATGAAGGAGTGGGTGGAACTCGGGGTCTTCGCCCCGGCCGAGGGGGGACAGGAGGCAGGCAGGCCACTCTATCTGCAGAAGCACCTGATCTCATCCGGCCAGCAGACGATTGTGTTGACAGTGCCTGACCGACCCGCTCAGGTTTGTATAGATCCACGCCAGTTGCTCATTGAGTGGCAGGTAACAGACAACCACAAACGCGTGGAGTCAACCCCATAGCCTGAGCCAGAAAGGGCCAGGCTATGGGGTTGACGATGTTTTGCCGACTGACTTGTTTATTTCAAAAACCCTATTAACTTTGAATCACAGAGTACTTTACACAGCACAGGACATGGACCCTCTCGACACCCTGCACGAAATCCGGCAACTCATGGAGCGCACCACTCGCTTCACCTCCCTGAGTGGGCGGGCGGGCATGGGAGTAGGCGTGTGTGCCCTGGTCGGGATGGCCGTCCTCGGGTGGCACTTTCGCTCCCATCACCTCTCTTACACGCAATTCATGCAGGGAGAACTGCCCGCGGCATCTGTAAGGTGGGTCGTTGGGGTTATGAGCGGCGTATTCATCTGCGCAGTAGCATCCACTTTCTACTTTACCTTCCGTAACGCGCAAGGGACGGGGCAATCCCTCTGGCAACGTCAAGGACAACGTTTTTGGCTGAGCCTAGCCCTTCCCCTGACCATAGGGGGAGCCTTCTGTGGAGCCCTGGTCTACCACGGCCTGTTCGCTTTACTCGCTCCCGCTTCCCTCCTCTTTTACGGACTCGCCCTCCTCCACAGTAGTCGGTATACGTTTCGAGGCATCCGCTACCTGGGCTGGGGAGAAGTTCTGTTAGGTCTCGCTAGCTGTTTTTGGATCGAGCAGGCTCCCTGGTGCTGGACGTTGGGGTTTGGTGTTTTGCACATCCTATACGGCGGGACGCTCTTTTACACCACGGAACGAGCGCAGCTCGGCAGGGAGACCGGGCACGGTAACCTGTATTTATCCTAGGAGGTATTTACGAAGGTGGAAGACGTCAAAACGTATCTAGAACGCATCAACAAAGCCTTCGAAAGCCGGGCGCGCCTCGGCATTATGGCGATCCTGGTGATGGAAGAGCACGTGGACTTTGGATACCTGAAGGAGGCTTTGCAGCTGACTGATGGCAACCTGGGCAGTCATCTGCGAGCACTGGAGGAGGCCTCTTACCTGCAGGTAGAGAAACGTTTTGTGGGACGCAGACCCAATACGCGCTACAAAGCCACGCCGGCCGGAAAAGCGGCTTTCCAACAGCACCTGGACGCACTAGAAAACCTGATTTTAAAAAGCAGAAACGCCGAGTGATAAAAAATTTTACTCACATACTCTGAAATTCAGAGTACTCTTAACTACAACATATCCCTTGAGCCAATGCCTAGGCCCCCTCCTATTCCCGCCCCTTTCGCGTTCCCGAAGAAACCTTCCCTCCTCACAGGGAAAAAGATCCGCACCAGGGTCCTTTCTACACGCTACAGCACCGCTCCACTTCCTTTTTTCAAACCCGTTCTCCTGATGAAGCTACACCTCAACGGCATCTCCAAATCCTACTCCGGCACCTCCCGCGTCGGCCAGCCTGCCGAACGGGTGCAGGCCCTCCAAGATGTCACCCTTACCATTCCACCGGGCATGTTCGGCCTGCTGGGCCCGAACGGCGCCGGCAAATCCACCCTGATGCGGATTCTGGCTACCCTACAGGAGCCGGATGAAGGCTCAGTGCACCTGGGTGACCTGGACGTGCTGCGCCAGAAGGACCAGGTGCGCCAGACCCTGGGCTACCTGCCACAGGAGTTCGGTGTCTACCCCAAAGCCCGGGCAGAGGAGTTGCTCGCCCATTTCGCCATCCTCAAGGGGTTTACCCAGCGCCGTTCGCGGCGGGAGGTGGTGGAAGCCCTGCTCCGGAAAGTAAACCTGTGGGACGTGCGGCGACAAAAACTGGGCAGCTATTCGGGGGGCATGCGACAACGGTTCGGCGTGGCCGTCGCACTCCTGGGCGACCCTCAACTGGTGATTGTGGACGAACCCACCGCAGGACTGGACCCCGCCGAACGGGTACGCTTTCTGAACCTGCTAAGTGAGCTGGGCGAACACAGTATCGTACTCCTTTCCACCCACATCGTGGAGGACGTGAGCGAACTCTGTACCCGCATGGCCATCATCCACCAGGGGAAAATCCTTCTGGAGGCCGAACCGCTCCAGGCCGTGGCGGGGTTGCGGGGGCGCATCTGGCGCAAGCAGGTAGAGAAGAGTGTCCTGCCTGCGCTGGAGCGGGATCATCACCTGATCTCCACCAAACTTCGGAGCGGCCGCACCCTGGTGCACGTCTACAGCGAGACCTCACCCGGCCCCGGCTTCGAGGGCACTGAACCCGACCTAGAAGATGTGTACTTCAGCACCATGGCGGGCCATGTAGACCACGCTTATCCCGAGGTGCGATGAGAAAAGGCTGGGAAATTTTTCGCTTTGAGTTCGCCTACCAACTCCAGCGGCCGTGGACCTGGCTTTCGATGGCGGTGATGATGGTCTTTGCGCTCTTTGCCACGAGGGTCGCGATCCTGCCCGTGACGCTTCCCCAGGATTTTATTCTCAATTCACCGTTCATCATCACGTCCGTCTCCGTATTCAGCTGTCAGATCTGGTTGCTGCTCGCCCCGGTCGTGGCGGGTGAAGTCGCGGCGCGGGACGTGCAAACCCGCATGCATCCGCTCCTCTACACGAGTCCGATCAGCAAAGCCGCTTACTTCGGGGGACGTTTCTTTGCCGCCCTGGCCCTACAGGCCCTCATCCTGTTCGGCGTACAGGTGGGCAGTCTCCTCGCCGTCTATGGCCCCGGCGCGAACCCCGACCTTGTCGGCCCGTTCCGTCCAGCGGCCTACCTGGCTGCCTACGGCTTCGTGGCGCTGACCAACGCACTCATCGCGACGGCGTTCCAGTTCTCCCTGGCGCTGTTCACCGGCCGGTCCATGGCCAGCTATTTCGGCAGTCTGATGCTCTTTTTTCTCTCGTATCCCGTAACGTTCACCCTGTATTTCTCTGGGTTGCACGAGCGGGCACTGCTGGCGGACCCCATTGGCGTCATGGCAATCATGAATGAGATGATGTCCAACTGGACCCTGGTGGAAAAGAATAAGCGCCTCTTCACCCTCGAAGGCGCCATGCTCGGGAACCGGGTGCTCTGGCTCGGCATCGCGCTGGGCACGCTCGGTCTGGTCTACCTGCGCTTTCGCTTTGCGCACCGGGCGACCGCCCCGCAGTGGAGCCCGTGGCGGCGGTGGATGGTGCCCGGCCTGCCCGCACCGGAAACCGGCTCTCCTTCTCGACCCGCACCCTCCGTCCCACAGGTCCAGCCCTCGCTGGGTTTCGCTGGCCACCTGCATCAAACCGGGGCGATCCTACGCAGCTCCTTCCGGTGGATCGTCACGAGTCCGGGCGGACTCTTTCTGCTCGTGGCGTTTCCGCTGCTGCTGACCGCCATGATGCTGGTGGAGCTACAGCACTGGGGCGTGCCCCTGCTGCCGCGGACGCCTCATCTCCTGACCAAGTACCTCACCGGCGCGCTTACCTCGCCGACGAACTACTGGGTGATGGTGCCGCTTTTCACCCTTTACTACGCGGGCGAACTGGTCTGGCGGGAACGCGACGCGGGACTCAACGAGCAGGTAGACGCGATGCCGGTACCGGAATGGGTGTTTTTCCTCGGCAAGTTCCTAGGCCTGGGGCTAGTCCTCGCCCTGCTGATGGCGATCGTCGTCGTGGTTGGGGTCACAGTGCAGGTGATCCGGGGCTACTACACGTTCCAGCTCGGGCGGTACGTGCAAGTGCTGCTAGGGCTGCAACTCACCGACTACCTCCTTTTTGCCGCACTTGCCTTCACCGTGCAGGCCGTGGTGTCACAAAAATACCTTGGGCACATCGTGGCCCTGGTCGCCTACCTGCTCATGGTCTTTTCCTCGTTTCTCGGCATCGAGCACCCCCTGCTCGTCTACGCCTCGGGGCCGGACTGGTCGCTGACGGACCTGCGCGGCTGGGGAGGGTCAGTGGGTCCCTGGCTGTGGTTCCGAGGGTACTGGGCAGCGTGGGCGCTGTTGCTCGCGCTGCTCACCCGGCTGCTGTGGGTGCGGGGCCAGGTGTCTGGATTTAAACAGCGTTTGCACCTGGTGCGCCTACGCTTTACGCAGGCAACGGCCGGCGTCGCGGCGGTGGCGCTCGGAAGCATCCTCCTGCTGGGAGGGTTCCTTTTTTACCACACGAACGTGCTGCACGAATACCTCACCGAGGACGCGTTGGTGCAACGCCGCGCCGACTACGAGCGCAGGTACGGGCAGTACGAAGGCATTCCCCAGCCGCAACGGACCGCCACCCGGCTGCAGGTCGACCTTCACCCTGACCGGAGAGCGGCCACGATCCGCGGCCGCTACCGCCTCGTGAACCGCCATCAGGTACCCATTGATTCCGTGCACCTGGAGCCGGCGTTCTACGTGAAGACCCACGTCACGTTTGACCGACCGGCGCGCGCCGTGGTTGCCGATGAACTCCTCGGTCACTTCATCTACGCGCTGGACGAGCCGCTCCTGCCCGGCGACTCCCTGACCCTTTGTTTTGAGGTGCAGTTCGCCCCCCAGGGGTTCGGCACCGGTGGCCTCCGCCACAACGGCGCGGGCCAGGCGATCCTGGAGAACGGCACCTACCTCACGGGCAGCGCGTTCCCCGTCATCGGCTACCAGCCGCAGCGCGAGCTATGGAGTGCCGACGACCGCCGCCAGCACGGCCTGCCACGACAACTCACCCTGCCCCCACCCGGCGACCTTGATCCGCATCAGGCGGCGGGCAGCGCGGGTACCTTTGAGGCGATCGTCAGCACCGCCACCGATCAGATCGCTGTGGCCCCGGGCGAGCTGCGACGCACGTGGCGCAAGGCGGGACGACGCTATTTCCACTACGTCAGCGAGGTGCCGATCGGAGGCATGGAGGTCTTTTTTTCCGCCGACTACACTTTCCACCGGGAGCAGTGGCGGGGCGTGGACGTCCAGGTCTATGTGCACCCCGGTCACGCGGAACACCTCGAGCGCCTGCTCCGCAGTGCCCGCGCGTCGTTGGACTACTACACGACTCAGTTCGGCCCCTATCCCTACCGTTTTTTACAGCTCATCGAACAGCCCGGCAACTTTCTCGGCATGGGTGTCGACGGCAGCGGCGTGCTCACCGCCGGCGAGGGCTTCTTCCTCCTGGACCCGCGGGGCTACGGGTTCGACGCGATCTTCGAGATTGTGGCACACGAAATGGGGCACCAGTGGTGGGGCATGCAGCTCAAGCCTGCTTTCGCCGAGGGAGGAGGCGTCCTTTCCGAAAGCCTGGCCTGGTACTCCGCCATGCAGCTGGTGAAGCACGAGAAGGGCCGGGAAGCGCTACGGCGGTTTGTGCGGGTAATGCGCCAGCCGAACCCCTGGCCCCCGATGCGGACGGGCCTGCCCCTGCTCCGCGCCATGGACCCCTGGGCCAACTACCGCAAAGGGCCCTACGCCATGCACGCCCTCAGCGAGTACGTGGGCGAGGCCCGGGTGAACGGGGCCCTTTGTACGCTGCTGCAGAAAAAGAAGTCCTCCCTGGCCACGACCCTCGACCTGTACCGGGAGCTGCAAGCGGTGACGCCGGATTCGCTCCGCCCCCTGCTGCACGACCTGTTTGCGGCAACTACGTTCTGGACCTTCGACACGAAGCAGGCGACGGCGCAGCCGACGGCGGCGGGTGCCTGGCAGGTGCAGTTCGAGGTAGAGGCCCGTAAGGTCGTGGTCGACAGCGCCGGCCGGGAAACCGAGCGGCCCGTCGATCAGTGGGTCGAGGTCGGGATCTTCGCCGCCCCTGCGCCGGGCGTGGCGACTCCCGGCGAACGGCTGGGCAAGCCGCTGTACGTGCAGAAGCATTTCATCCGCTCCGGCACGCAAACGATCCAGGTTACGGTGCCTCACCGGCCGACCCATGGCGGCCTTGACCCCTACCACCTCCTCGACTGGCAGGAAGGCGATAACATCGAGAACATTCAGGCGCTAATGCCATGAACTTCAGGAAAATCGTTCGGTTTGAGTTTCGGTATCAGGGGCGGCATGTGACGACGTGGTTCCTGCCAGGTATCCTGCTTCTCTTCGTTTTTATGATCCTGCGGGTGGTAGCACCGGGTGATGACATCTACCTGAGACAGGCCGGCATCGCTCCTCGTCACCTGTTGATCGACCTGGACCCGGAAGATCACAACGAACCAGTAGAGCTTGAAAATGAATGCATCTAACATGAGTAGCGCGTATTTTGTAGATCCACACTCGGTGGTACGGCAGATCTGGGGAAAAGCGGACACCATCCTGTTCATCTTTGCGGGCGCGTCCGCCGAGTTTGCGCTCAGCAAAGCGGTAGACTGGCTGTATTTTACCGGACGCCTTCCGGCCGATCCGCTGGCCAGGCTTTTCTCCACGGTGGCCTTCGCCCGCACCATCGTCTTTTCAGAGCGGGCGTCAGCTCTCCGCGCGATTGATGCGATGGCGTCGATCCACGCTCAGGTAGAAGCGAAACGGGGGATACGCATTCCCGACTGGGCTTACCGGGATGTCCTCTTCATGCTGATCGACTACTCGATCCGCTCCTATGAGCGGCTGGAACGCAAGCTAAGTAGAGCGGAAAAAGAGGACGTATTCCAGGTTTTCCATCAGGTTGGCCGTCGGATGGGCGTGCCAGGGTTGCCTGACGATTTTGATACGTGGGCAACCATGCGGCAACAACACCTGCACCAGAATCTTCAGGGTAGTCCCTATACAGAAGATTTATTCCGTCAGTATAAAAAAAGCGTGGGAAGGATGCGTTATTGGTTTCTGCGGGAAACCCAGACACTACTGGTGCCGCAGCACGTGCGTGCATTGCTCGGTTTTCGAGACTACGCTTTTATCTCTCCTTTACTTGATTTCTACAAATGGAGTCGACATCTGAAGCTGGATGTAGTTGTAAAAGCGCTTTTTCTGCCGAGGCAGTATCAAACAGAGATCAAGGGGTTAGACAGCATGACTGCTCATGATCCGACCATGGGTTTTCATAAGGAGCATTAGGTCAGCTACTAGTGATAAATCCCCTCTTGATATATCTTAGAAGGTCATGATAGGGCGTGTATGCAAACTCAGTTTGGCGACTATTGGACTTGATTATCAGGTTTGTTTCCTTGCGTTGAAAAGGTTTTGTCAAAGCTTTTTGTTGGGGTTTCTTTCGGTGGTGGCAGTTTGCATACACGCCTTAGCGTCCGAGTACCTCAAGGGTAACGGAAGTGGATGGTTAACAGTTGGTCTTTTTTCTGTTTACCCACCGCAGGAACAGGAAGTTTGCCAATACATAGATCTACTCACGAAACTCTATGAGGATGGAACTAGTCGCTGGTTAGGCATTCAAGCACTTTCTCCACTTTTCCCACAGGAAGCAACGCCTCAGGACATACCTCTTTCGCTTTCAATTAGGAGTAGTTCTCCCATTTCAATCTGCAAGTAAAGAGGCAGGCTTAGGCGTGCTGTGATATATCTTCACTTTTCCTCAGTAAGCACCAACGGCGAATCACTGTTTACTCTATACATTTCCTGTTGTTTCAATCTACATCGTGTGGAGACTAGCATATTTCCCCCTACGCGAAAAAGCTCCATAGATATCAGTGCACTGTCAAGATGAATTTTCGCAGTTTGCAAGCGAACTGGGCTTGTATTCCTCCTAACGTTTTATGAGCACGCGTGTAAAAGTTTGTTCTGCTGCGTTCATTTACCTTTTTTTACTATGCTCCTTTGTATTTTCTCCACTTTTGTCCGCTGTATACTTGTGATGATTCCTCATGCTGATCAATCATTTATCATGTAAGCTGTGTATACTCGTGAAAAGGCCAAGGAGCGCCACGCTTCAACTGGAAAAACTCCATTTTGGCAGGGGTATTGGCTAAGGCAATCTTTTCCGTTCGTGAGGTAATATCGGCGGACCGAATTTAACGCATGAAAGAAATGCATAAGGGATGAAGCATCTGCCATGCTACATAATTTTCACCTTTCCCTCCGGACAGTGTACTTCGAAAAAATGAACTAAGCGTTCTGGGAAAAGTCAGTTTAACATCTAGAATGGAAAGTCAAGGATCGACACTACCTTCTGTAGAAGTAGTCTTCAAATTGACCTGAGGCCAAATACCTACCTGAAATATTTCATCTGTATAATGTAGTTCGAAGAGCGCGGTATGGTCTTTTTGCAGTGAGCACATTGCAGTGAGGTGACGGAAAATATGCTTTATGAAGATAGTCTCAGATATGGAAGCATACTTCTTCACAATCGCTTTGGTGATAGTGGGAAAATACCAGTCGTTGCTAACCCACGGGGTGCGGAGTACATATCTCGATTCCAATGACTCACATCACCTGAAAGAGTAGTTGGGCCAATATAAGTCTCCCAGTGGAGATGCGACCATAAAGCGACCCGGGGCCCTTCTGAGATTTCCCAGCTTACCTATTTTTACTTCCTCCGCCCAACATTTCTTGTCGTGCCAATCTGGCCTAACTACAGATGGTTACACGGTTCGGATGATAAAGTTCCAGCTTGCCGCCTGACCATCGACATGCATTTAGAAGAGTTTTATCTAAAGCCATGGGCTTTTGCTTTCCCGGTAGGGATCCGAAGTATTTATAGCTAGGGCGTGTATGCAAACTCAGTTTGGCGACAATTAACCTTTATGATTAAGTTCATTTCCTCGGAATGAAGAGGGATTTTGCAATGCATTTTGCTCAGATTTCTGACCGTATTGGGAGTTTGCATACACGCCCTAGTTATTTCACAACTTACGTCTCTGAGAGGATGGCAAAAATACAGATGGGCCAAAATACCATAGTGGTAAAAAAGAGTAGAGATGACTTAATTTCCTAGCATAAGGACAGGAGGTTTCGTTTCTGTTTGCCCAGTAACTAGCTAGCCTTTAGCAAACGCTTGACAAGCGGCTCCTTTACAGGTGGGGATATCCCACAAAGCGTGGCGACTAGCTGAGAGAGCTACAAGCCAGGGCCGTCCTTTCGGGCCGTGATTCAATTCCTTTATCTCCCTAGTAATTATGGAAAAATCACACGGTGTCCATAGCTTGACGACCTGGACATTTTCTGTGTGTAAGGATGAAACTACTCAGAGATATATGTGTATTGGGGAATTAGCATAAATACCTGTACGGCAATGGGGATTTTCTCTAGGTGATTTCTCTCGCGAAGGGCACATCTCTTTCTAAGGAAATACCGCTGTTTGGCACGAGGCTGAAGATTTTCCATCTTGGTTAGTAGCCGCTAAGCGAGTGTCTACTTTCCATTCTCCTCGTTTCAGGAACGAAACCTGTATGAAATGCAAAATGTACATATTTACACCTGCGTCTTTTCCCAAAAGGTAAATTAGCTCCCTTAGTCTAGCTCCCGAAAATGCATTTCAATACAAGGCGATAGATATTCCAGATAGGTGGGTGGTTAGAAACGTAATCGTAAACTGCGAAATTCTCTCTCTGCGCAGAATGATCCAGATAGTGATTACCCAACTCCAAAGTGCTATTTGTGCACTTCCACAGTCTCAAACCCGCATAAAGCTACAGTTCGTTACTCGTCTGTATAGCGATATTAATTGGGCTAATTCTGATGAGCCGTTCTTGATACAGAATTAATAGGACAACTTGACCATAATACAGCAAATGAATTTGTGTGTTGGTCGTCCGCTATCTAGTCATTTTGCCTTTAAGGTAAAGACAGAAACAACTCACTGGGCATAAGTAGGGCAATACTGTAAAAGCTCACCACCAATGGCACAAATGCACTTTTACCAGATCGCTTGCTGTTTGTCATTCTATTTATAATTCGGAGGCAGGGCGTGCGCCGATCCGTGTAATAGAAGATGGCATATCAATAATAGAAAAACAATGATATCATACTGGCTTAAGCCCACTTTGGCACTAATGTACCGATGCGATTTTCCCATAGTTGTAGTGCATCATGCAACCATTTAAACGAAAGAGGTGGTCAAATGCAGAAAATTCATAATTCCAAACCATTTCACAGTTCGCTTGATTAATACACTGCACCGTGAAACCATGAAAACTTTCATTTAAACGCACTTTTTTATAACCCATCAGCAACCCGCAAAGCTAAAGCTTGTCTTTGTTTACAGGTTCACTTGCTGCTTGGACACATGTGCAAATATCCGGTAATGACCTCCACCGATCTTAGATCATTTTGTGGGAACGAGTGCAAAATTGCAAACTTTACCCTTTAACTAATCAATTAGTTAAAGGGGGCATTACCATTTTTCAGCAGCATTAGAGTGTAAAAGTCCTTTGACCTGTCTTATGGACATCGTCCTTTTTGCGTTTTTCTCTTCTTTTTTAAAATCCAAGGAAATAGCGCACAGTTGTGCGCGTCCTTTACTTCTTTATAAATTTTTAATCCTTTATACCTTTACACTCGCCTTATGTGATTGATTTTCAGTTTATTACAATGAGTATGGTGGAGGTTATTACCAGTGATCGGTGGAGGTTATTACCAGTGATCGGTGGAGGTTATTACCAGTGATCGGTGGAGGTTATTACCAGTGATCGGTGGAGGTCATTTCTGATACGGTGGAGGTCATTACCAACAACAGGATATAGGTAGAAAAATATTTTCACTTTTCTACCTATTTTCCTATGTTTGGGTATGGCGAGTTCGGAAAAAAAGAAGAGAGACTATGTCTGGCAATCCAACGAGTTGGTAAATGCACGATTTACATTCCAACGTCTTGAACAGCGGATTTTTTTACAGACTATCGCATCAATCCGACGTGATGACAATGAGTTCCGAGATGTAGATATTGACATTCGCGATATGCTAGGGTATGAACTCGGTGGGACAGCATATCAGATGATCCGTGATACCTGTAGTTCTCTTTTGGGAAAGAAGATTGAGATGGAAGATGATGTTGAATTACGCCAAAGCACTCGTCGACGCTACCGAGGATATGTGTTGTTTACCACGGTACAGTATGTAGAGGGGACAAATACTATCAAAGCGCGGTTATCTCCGGAAATCATGCCGTTTCTCTTACAGCTGAAATCAAAATTCACTAAAGCGGAGCTGGACGAGCTGATGGAGCTAGATAGCCATTATTCGTATCGCATTTACTGGCTGCTAAAGCAGTTTGCGTCATTTCGAGCCACACGTGATATCCAGATCGATGAGCTCAAGTCTATGTTTCGTCTTGAAGGAAAGTATGATCGCTACGTAGATTTTCGTAAAAACGTAATTGATCAGGCACAGGCCGAGTTGGCCGACACTGAAATGGCTTTTGATTACGAAACTATCACGCATAAGCGTCGGGCTGTAGCAATTCGATTCAAACTACTTAAACATAAATCAGATCAACTTGACTTGTTTGCTGTTCAAGGACCACCTCCTCAGCTTAATCACGAAAAGGAGGTGCTCTGGTCTCCCGAAAACCCAATTTGGGATCCAAGCTACGATTCGAAGTTTGCACCAGATGAGCGCTTTGTCGCCATTGACCTATACAGAGCTTCCAGGATGTTGGTAACCAACGGTGTAGATCCCCAAGGGTGTGAACGATGGTATCAAGCAATGATACTACACAAACTCACTCCTAAATATGTGATCAGTATCTGTAAACAGGCTCAGGAAGCCGTGCCTCAAAGGAGTGGGAAACTGACTATGGCTACGTTGCGCAAGCGGGGAGGCTGGATTCATAAACAATTTTCAGATTTTCTACTATTGGGTGATCCTAAGTAGTACTAGTCCCCCTCTACTTACGACTGTAAGTAGAAGGGCTTGTGTAGAAAACTAGGCTTGTGTTCTTGTGAATTGAAAGAGCCTAGGGATTCTTAACTGACGTACATTCTTTATTTTCTTGACTTTAAAGAAAATAAAGAATGTACGCAAGGAGTCTTTGAACTAAGCGTTGTAAGACTAGAACAATGCTGTATTACGCTTTGGATAACTAAATAGGGTGTGGTTCTGATTAGTCATTTCCATGCGCATAGGGCTAATCTGACAAGTCGGTCGTAATTATCAATACAAGGAAGTTTGCGTACGATTGACTTATCGGCAAACTTCCCTCCTCTTGCTTACATGATGTGAGCCCTGTATGTACATCTTGATATTCATCATTTTCAAGAAAGTGATGAATATCAAGATGTAGAAGAAAGTAAGGAGATTATTCTATGTCAATATGAGCTCTTTACTCTACATGAGTGTTTGAATTCAGTTTACTGAATTTCTTTATGTTCTTGAAAAAGAAGAATTTCTTGATTATGAAGCTAATGAAGAAAGTGATGAAATGGTTGATATTAAAGAAAATGAAGGTAATATTGTTTCGAACAGAGACAGTATCAATCTGAAAAACGTTGAAAAAGTGGCTATGCGTAAAAATCAAGTTATCGCTATTTCAAATAATAAGGGAGGGGTAGGGAAGACCACCACAGCGCTTAACATTGGTGGTGGATTCGCGCATTTGGGATTAAAAGTGCTTTTGATCGATCTAGACGGCCAGGCAAATTTGTCATCTTCATTAGGGGTTCCCCCTGATCTGCATCCTCATGTAGGCCATGTTATGCTAGAAGAAGCACGAATTCAAGATGTGATACAGACCAGAGGTAGTGTCGATATTTTGCCATCAGCTTTTGAATTAGTCAATCAGGTAGACCGGATAAAGAATGAAGTAGGAGCTAATCTTTTGCTGGATAATGCGTTGAAACCCATGCGAAAACGTTACGATCGAATTCTGATCGACTGTCCGCCTTCACTAGATATCTTGACACTGAACGCATTGACCGCTGCTGACGCCTATATTGTACCAATGATGGCAGAGTTTTATAGTCATTTGGCACTTGATAAAATGATTCGTTCAGTAGATAAGTTAAGAAGTCGAGGAGCAAATCCAGACTTGCAACTAGCGGGGGTCCTTTTCACGCGGCATAGTAAGGCAGGACGTACCTTGATTGGACGTCAGATTGTGGAAAGCACACGACAGGCAATTAAAGACCATGTTTTTCAAAATGTCATCCGTGACAATGTGGCGCTGGTGGAATGTGTTTCCGCACATCAAACCATTTTCGAATACGATGGCGAAAGTGCAGGGGCAAAGGACTATATGAAAATCTGTAAAGAAATTCTTGAAAATGAAGAAAGTTAAGAAAGCATTCGCACTTAATGAGCTCTATACGCCTGACAAACAAACCGATAAGGCTGATGAAGAGAAGCAAAAAGAAAGCCCCGTGGTATCTGCACGGGCGGCGGCATCATCAGAAAGGGTGAAAGTGAACTTATTTCTACATGCCCGCTACAAACAACTAATTAAAATAGGAAAGCGAGAGGAGAAATTTGACAGTCAGGCGGAGTTTGTCGAGCATATTTTTGAACAGTATTTTCGAGGGAAGGAATACAACCAGTGAGTTTTTTCTACAAAGTCGGTTACATCTCGCTGTACACAAATGCAGCATGTTCAATAACTTCCTGACTGTTAAGTAGAAACGGAAGAAGCCAAAGGCTGGATTAATCTCCTCGTAAACTTCCGGCTTAGCATCCAAAGGGAAGAAGTCATAAAAGAAGCGGTTGTTGCCTCAATGCGTAGCCGACACACGATGGCCGCACCGTCTGCCCGGTTTTCTCGTCTAGGGACGGGGCGTACGCGTCGCGGTTGAAGCGTACGCCCCGCTCTCCTTTCTACAGAGGCGGCCTACCGACTGCCTGCACCTACGACTCGCTTCGCTGCAAAACGCTGGGATCTTTGTCAAAAACTAAGGATCTTCCGCACACACCATTTCTGCTTCCCGATGCTCCGCCATTCCCTGAAAGTCGCCTTTCGCACCCTGTGCAAACACCCGTCGTTCTCGCTCATCCTTCTGGTGGGCCTGACGCTGGGGCTGACCTTCGCACTGGTGATTGGCATGGTAGTCCGCTACGAGCGGAGCTTTGACCGGTTTCACACGCATGCCGATCGGATCTATCGGGTCGTACGGGTAGCGTCTGACGCCACCGCGTTCCATCCAGGCGTTCCGTTTTCTATGCCCGCTACCCTGTCCCGGGAAGTACCGGCGCTGGAAGCGGTCACGGCGATTGATGGCGTGAGCGAAGCACAAGTCGGGGTGTACGGTCCGGCGGGCACCATTACTCAGCGGTTTCAGGAAATGGGCTGCGCCTACGTCGATACGGCCTTTTTTCACCTGTTTGATTTTGCGGGAACCGGCATGTACTGGCTTGCCGGGGATTCAGCTACCGCGCTGCAGGAGCCCTACACGGTCGTCCTGACGCAGACGATGGCGGCCAAGTATTTTTCCGAGCGGGACGCCCTGGGCCAATCGCTGCACTTGGTCATCTACGGTCGTACCTTCGACGCGACGGTTACGGGTATCGTGACGGATTTTCCGGCCCACACCGACCTACCCTTCACGCTCCTGGTTTCACACGCTACCTTGGATAACTTTGTGCAAGAATACAAAACAAACTGGGTAGCGGTTGACGACGAATACACCTGTTTCGTGCGTCTGCGGGAAGGCACTATGCCTGCGATGGCCGAGGCACAGATCCAGGCCGCACATACGGCCCATGTCCCCGCCGAGTTGGCCCAGCGTCGCACGTACCGACTGCAGCCGCTGGCGGAACTGCATACCGACCGGCGCTTCGGCAACTACCACCACCGCACCATTTCGCCCGAGATGCTGGGGACGCTCACCCTCGTCGGCGGATTCATTTTGCTGATGGCTTGCATCAACTTCATCAACCTCTCCACCGCGCGGGCGCTTACCCGCGCCCGTGAAGTCGGGTTGCGTAAAGTGCTGGGCAGCGCCCAGCTGCAGTTGGTGGAGCAGCTTCTGGGGGAAACCTTTCTGCTGGTGCTCCCGGCCGCCCTGCTGGCGATTCTGTCCAGCGCGTTCTTTCTTCAGCAAGCAGGCGACCTGACGCATGTCGAAGACACACGCTCGCTGTTCCTGGAACCGGCAACCTGGATGGTTTTGGTCGGACTGGTCGTGGGTGTCACCCTGCTGGCTGGTTTTTATCCGGCGCTGGTGCTGTCGGGATTCTCGCCTCTGCGGGCATTGAAAAAACAGCGGGTTGCAACCCACCCTGAAGAAATTACCCTGCGCCGCAGCCTGGTGGTGCTTCAGTTTTTTCTGGCATTGGTATTGGTCATGGGCACAGGGGCCGTCGTTCAACAGCGGCACTACCTGCGAGACTACGACCTGGGATTCGACCAGGAGTCAGTTTTATTGATTCCTCTCCCCACCAGTACACCCGAGACGCTAACCACCTTGCGCAACCAATGGGAAGCACTAGCGTCGGTGGAAGCGGTCAGCTTTTCGCTGAGTTCGCCTGCCGGGGTGGGAGGCATCGGAAACTGGGAAGACATGCGTCGCCCGGAAGCCGAGCCAGAAGAACCCCTCGTCTTTCAGATCAACTACGTCGACGACCAGTATCTTTCGCTTTACCAGATTCCGTTACGGGCCGGTCGCAACTTGCTCCCGACCGATTCTAGCGATAAGCTCCTGGTCAGCGAGTCGCTGGCTCAATCACTGGGCTTCCGCTCACTGACCGAGGCGGTAGGGCAGACCGTGCTGCATGGCGTAGGTCCGCAGCGCGCGACGATCATCGGCGTGATGCAGAATTACCAGAGTGCCTCTCTGCACGAGGAAGCGCCTTTGTTGGCCCTGGCCCCGGATCCCCGCTTTCACACCGCCAGCCTGAAGCTCGCCCCGGGCAGTCGTTATGAGACGATCCAGGAGACGGTTGCGCAGGTCAAATCGACCTGGACAGAGGCCTTTCCCGAAGCTGTGTTCGATTTTTCGTTTCTTGATGAAACCATCGAAGCTTACTACCAGGAAGAAACCCGCTTGTCGATCCTATTCAACCTGTTCACGGGCGTAGCCTTGTTCATCGCCTGCCTAGGACTGTTAGGGCTGGCCTCCTACACGGCGCTGCAACGCACCAAGGAAATCGGCATTCGCAAGGTGTTGGGCGCTTCCGTTACGGGCATCCTAATAATGCTGTCCAGAGATTATCTGCGCCTGCTGCTCATCGCCTTCGTGATGGCGGTGCCCGTCGCCAACTATTGTATCACCGAGTGGCTGCAGGGCTATCCTTACCAGGTTCCGCGCAGCGGGTGGCTGTTCGCCCTGCCGGGCTTCGGCGTATTGCTGGTGGCACTGCTGACCGTCAGTGCTCAATCGATGCGGGCCGCGTACCTGAATCCAGTCGAAACCCTGCGACAAGAATGAGCAACGCAAGAGGGCATGGCGTCTGGTGCAGGGCGCTTGACTTGACGCAAGGGGCAAACCCCCTTGCGTCAAGTCAAGCGCTATCAACCATAAACGCTCAAGAGTCGCACCTGGCCGTGTATTTCACATTGAAAATATCCATCATCATGGGGTTGAATCGTTTGCTTCCGATTGCGTTCCGAATATTTTCATCAATTCTGCCCTGGGAAATTTCCAGTATTCGACGTAGGGATTTTTTTTCACTTTCTCGTTGTACTCGTCTATGAAATGCTGATTAAGTGCATCCGTGTCCCCGTATTGTTTTCGCAGGGCTTCCAATTCTTGATGCAATTGGGCCTGCACCTCCGCATAGGCCGGATCGCCGTACACATTGTTGATTTCCTGCGGGTCCTTTGTTAGGTCGTAAAGTTCCCAAGTATTCATCTCGAAATAGAAATGGATCAGTTTATACTGGTCGGTGGTGATGCCGTAATGTCGTTGCACCACATGCTCTGAGGGATGCTCGTAATAATGGTAATAGTGGGCTTTCCTCCAGTCCTCAGGGGTTTCTCCCTTCAGAATTGGCACAAGACTTTTCCCCTGCATCTCGGCCGGAATCTGTCCCCCGGCGATGTCAATGAACGTTTCCGCAAAATCCAGATTCGAGACCAATTCAGTATTCACGGATCCGGATTTGGTCACCCCTGGCCAACTCACCAGGAGGGGCGTTTTTAAGGACTGATCGTACATCCAGCGTTTGTCAAACCAGCCATGTTCGCCTAAATAAAATCCCTGATCCGAAGAGTACATAACAAGGGTATTTTTATCCAGTCCGGATTCTTTCAAATAGTCGAGCAAGGCGCCCACACTCTTGTCCACCGCCGCGACACAGGCCAGATAATCCCGCATGTACCGCTGGTACTTGTAACGGACCAAGTCTTTTCCCTGCGGATTGGTTTTGCGGAAGTCTTCGAGGATCGGGTCATAGACCTCTTTCCACCGGGCCTTCTGCGCTTCGGTCAGGTCTGCGGGTGCCTCTTCACTAAGCTTCAGATCGTCCTCCAGCCGCATCGCCTCGGCAATCGACATGTAATTCGCGGCGGCCGCTTCCCGATGGCCTCCGTAGTCATCGAAGAGGGTCTCCGGTTCAGGGAAGGTCACGTTTTCGTACAGCCCAAGTTCATTCGGACCAGGTTGCCATCCCCGGTGTGGGGCTTTGTGCCACATCATCAGCATGAAAGGCTGTTCACCGTCCTTGACCGAATCCAGCCAGGCCAGCGATTTTTCGGTGATAATTTCCGTAGCATATCCTTGCTCGGTGTATTCTCCCTCCTGGTTGATAAACACAGGGTTGTAATACTTGCCTTGTCCCGGTAAGATATCGTAGTAGTCGAAGCCGGTGGGGGTCCCGCCCAGGTGTAACTTCCCGATGGTCGCGGTTTTATAGCCGGCTTGTTGAAGAACCTTGGCGTACGACTGTTGCGCGAAATCGAATTCGGAGCCGATGGTGTTGTCCACAAACCCATTCAAGTGGCTGTATTTTCCGGTAAGGATGGTGGCCCGGGAAGGTCCACAGATGGAGTTGGTCACCAGGCAATTGGTAAAGCGCATGCCAGCTTCCGCAATGCGGTCTATGTTAGGGGTGGGCGCCAATTCGGCCAGCCTGCCGCCATAGGCACTAATCGCCTGATAGGCATGGTCATCGCTCATGATGAAAATGATGTTCGGCCTTGTGGGGGTTTCCTGCTGATCGGCATCTTTTTTACAGGAGCTCAAAACCATTGAAAGGCCAGCGAAGAGAATCAAAAAATGGGTGAGAGTAGGGGTTGACTTCATAGATTTACTTTTGGCAAAGCCAAGGTAAGAAGATTATGAACTTCTGTGGCACCTAGCAATGACGTATGCACAATGGCTACCTACGGGACAGCTAGACTTTTTAAGGCACAACGTGATACTCCCTAACAGGATCATAGCATTGCAACTACTAGCGGTTTTCTCGTACCGGGTGGCTAGGGGTCGGTTCTCTTTCAAGCATCCCATGTTCTGTTCAATGCCGCCTCTTTTCCGGTAGACTTGTCGGTCAAAACGGTGATGAGGCCACCGTATCACGGATCGCTTTTCCTGCGTTTTCGTCCCTTGGGTAAACGCTTTTTTGGACTCATGCCCCGGATGCTTGCGTCGCCGTAGGGCCTTCCGTACCCGATCAGCATCAAAACTCCGGTCGGCCACCACTTGCTCTGGTCGTGTTCTGGGGCGGCCGCTGGATTGCGAAATACGCACCGCCGGGCGGCCCGGCTAAAGCGCGATTTAGCGGCTCACCTACATCACCATAGCATTAGAGTAGTCTTCCCCTCAGAAGATAGTTAGAAAAGAGCTATCTTCTGAGGGGAAGACCACTTTACGTCATAGGTTTCTAGGCAACGCCCGCCGTGGTTTAGAGTATGTATCTTACCTAAAGGGGAAAGTAAGCAATTCGGGGACGCTTCTTTCACCTCTCATAAAGCCTACAAAAGACGCGATTATGAACTTTCGCGACAAAGGCTAGTAGAGAGAGTAGTAGTTTTTACGGCACATATATTTTTTTCTTAGAACCAGGTCTTGGCTGCATAGATTTATAAAATGTTTCTTACCTTATCGGTGTATATAGGTTGGTGATAAAAGGTTATCTGCGCCCGACCCTTGGGCGTAGCATTTATACACCCGCAGGCAGCACGCTTGCCAAGTACCCTTACCGTGAAAAGGCTCCGCTAAACGGCACGCGTTGGAAGGCCTACGAGCCATGACTTGCAGATGGTATACGCGGGAAAGCTTTAATGGCAGGGTTGACTCTACTCATTTCCTGGCTTTCCCTGCTCACCCACGAATATCCATACATTTCTCTCGTACTCTTCTAGCCTGGTAACGAAACCAAGTCTCTAGGGCCGAGGGCAACGGTTGTACAGGTGTACAGGTTCATGCCGCCCTCCTTTGCCTGCTAGCGATCTGACTCATTTCAGAGCTTATCCAGCCCTGCAAAAAAGAAAAGTACCCTAGAAAGAAGAGCCAAGTCAGGTAGCGGTTTCACCCCACACGGCATAGGATGTGGTGTGAGCGCATGCTCCTATAGAAACAGCTCCTAGTCTTTGGGCTGTACAAGCTGAAAATTCAAGTCTTCTCAGGAAATCGCTCAAAAGGCGATGCTCGCAAAAATAGTCCTACACTCAACTAAAATCCTTCTACCTACTACACCCATGAAAAGGCTACACTATTTTGCTTTAGGATGGCTGATGGTCAGCAACCTTACGCTTCAGGCACAAAGCTGGATACTGGGAGGCAACACCCTGTCGGGCGACGGTCGCCTGGGTACCAACAATTTCCACCCGCTTGTTTTTGAGACCAATAATAGGGAGCGCGGGCGTTTAACCAAAGGAGGTTTATGGGGATTTGGCACCAATGCACCTACTGCCCGCGTGCACATTAAAAGTATCGCGGGCCAGGATGCCTTAAATGTACAAATCGATAGCGACGTTAGATTCAGGGTGCATGCAGGTGGTGGTGTGGCGATCGGTACCCCAACGATCATCCCTTCCGCCAACGGTCTCTTTGTTTCCGGGAGCACCGGCATTGGGTCCGTTCCTGGCGCGTATAAAATGAAAATAACGCATTCTACCTTTGGCTTGGACATCGAAAACGCCGCTACGTTGGATGACTGGGAGTTCTGGTCTAGCGCCGATGGATTGGCCTTGTATGCCAATGGCAGTTTTAGAGGCATTTTTAATCCTACCAACGGGGTCTACGCGTCGGCATCAGACCGGCGATTCAAAACGGAGATTCAGCCCATGCCTTCGGTGTTGGAGAAGGTGAATCAGCTCAAGCCGTCCACGTATCATTTCCACGAGAAAAATGCCGCTGCAAAGGCGAGCACTGCTTCGTATGGTTTCGTGGCCCAGGAAGTGATGGACGTTTTTCCGCACCTGGTTTTCCATCAGGTCGATGCCACGCGAGGCCTGGATGCTTATACCCTGGATTACAGTGGCTTTGGCGTGATTGCCATCAAAGCCATCCAGGAGCTGCAAGCGTACATCACGACCTTAGAAAACCGCATCGTGACGTTAGAAGCCGCCCTGGAGGGAACAGGCCGGTATCCGACGCCCACTCCGAAAGGAAACATCGGGATCTGGCTGGAGCCCAATTATCCCAATCCTTTTCGTCAAAGCACCTTCATTGGGTATCAAGCACCGGTTCAGGCGCAACACGTCGAGTTGTTGATTACCAACCTGCAAGGCAGGGAGCTACAACGCTTTGATCACCTTCCGGCCGGAGAAGGGCTCGTCGAACTCACCGCCGGCAGTCTGCCGAGTGGCATCTACTTTTATACCTTGAAAGTCGATGGCAAAGCGGTGGCGTCGCAAAAAATGATCTTGGAGCGTTAGCACGATCTTTAGCGCACGTTATGTTGTCTTAGCCCCTACTTTGTTGAGTGACCCTTTTCAAGGTGCTTGCATGAGTTTGGGTTTCCCCACTGAAACGAGGGAAGTCCAAGGATTCCGCTCCGTTCCGCTCGGCGTAAAAACGGCGAATCGAGCGTGCTGATTCAAGGGGGATTGCGCTTGACGAGAGACGTCGGTTCCTCGCTAGATCCATGGATTCTTCGCCAGCGCTGCAGGCGGGAGTTCCTGGGTAATCGCTTCACTTCCGGCACCAGTAACGCGACACAGAGCCCCTCGGGTGAGTACCGTCGGCAAGAGGAATTGTCACAAGCCGATCAGTTCCCTTCGCTCGCTGAGCAATAAGTCTACAACTGGGGGCTGAACCAGGGCCTTCAGTCTTTCCCGTACGGAGCGGGATCGGTTTCTCGCTTGCGCGTCCAGCCCTGTCCTAAACCGTCAGTTCCCGCCGAGGAACGAACGGCAAATGCTAATGCCGAAACGCTGCCGTCTGCGGTAGGAGGGTGATGAGTCAGCGGAACCAGACCGACCGGACGAAACGTGGTAGGGAACGCCAGGGTGCGTCCAGTTCCGCCTGGCGACCGGCCGCCCGAGCTGGCGTCGGGGAGTCAAGCCAGCCTTCTTGCGGAGGGGAACGAAGCCGCTAGAACAGGGCCGTACCCGGCGGCGGGTCATTTCCAGCGAGGCAAGCCCGCGGCCCCTTGCTTCAGAGACAGGGCCGGCTCCTTTCTCCCTGCTTCATTATGGGTCGGAGCCGGCGGAACTGTACCGCAACGGAGGGAGGACCAACCTTTTGCCGCTGGCCCTGCCTTCGGGGTTCAGGGTACACTTCGCTGAAGCCTGCAGGCAAGACGATATGCCTCATGAGGAACGCGCGCGTCGAGGGTTTGCGCCGCCCCCCGGCCTACAGCGGTCCAGACCGGTGGCGTCTCCCCTGCTACGCATAAACCCGTGCTGTTAAGTTTGGTTGCGGAACTGCGGTTTTTTCACCGTTCCGCAGTAAAGCCTGCTGTCGCGCCGCTGCGGAAGGGTTGCGCCAGGTACCAGACCGGAGTTAAACCGGGCGGTCCGACTCAGGCCCACCTCCTGCTAGAAGGAGTACGTACAGGAGAGGAGCCAACTGCGGCGGAACTGAGCTTGCCGAACCGTTTCTAGGGGACACCGCACTCCATGGTTCGTGAGCCTGTACCGCCGGTCGGGGTGTCGTGTGCCCCCTGCAGGAATGATGACCGGCCATAACCCTGTTAGTAAGGGGGGAAAGGGCCTGCGAAAAAGCGAGATGCAGCGGTAGAGTTTGTTCGTTCTGGTCCGCTTCCCGTTACCAAAGTGCCTCAAGCAAAGCGTGGGGGAACTGTCGCAAACGGACCGTTCCTAGGGGGCACCTCTGATACAACCCTAAGCAGATAACCTATATCCTGTAGAGACACACCGTATGGTTCGGGGTGTACAGGTCTACGCCACGATAGGAGGGAACGGTCATCCTCATGGCCTGATCGGAACGTAAGCGCGGTCTTCTGACGGGAGGAACTGCTACTTGGAGGTTGACGTCGCCAGGTTCAGGAGTCTTCCTACCGCAACTATTTTCGGCTGCGGCCTAACGTGAGGTAGCCACCTCGCCTACGGGAAAGCCACGGGTCTAAGTCCTACACGAATGCCGGGAGGCCTTCGGTCCTAGAGGCCTTGCGAAGAAGGTCGAGTTGCCCAGGCCTCTAGGTCGATCAACCCGGCGAAATAAAATACTGGAAAACCATCGGATTTACGCTTAGTCGGTGGCGGAACTGCGCAAAAGCAGGGGTTCCGTGTGGACTCCCTACGAGTCGTACTCGGCTCGTAGGGAGTCCGCACAGAAATGCACCGCCGTGTTGCTGAATGGGCAGGAGCCGTCCAGCGCAGGAACCGTGCTCAACACCTACGCGGACCGATGCCGCCACGGCAGAAACGCGGAAGGAGGGGGCAGGTCCTCCCCCGGAACAGTGTCCCTTTGTTCCGTTCCGTTCGGCGCCTGGGCGGTGGCAAGGGAAGCAACGCAGCAAGGGGGCGAGATTAACGTGTTACATCCGTTCCACGTGTCAGTCGGGTGCTTTCCTTCCTTTAACGTCGGTTGGCTATAAGCAGGAACTCGTCGGTGGCCCAGTAGCGGTAGCTAGGAGTACGGATTTGGAGGTCGAGGGAACTGCTCGTCAGGGACTGTTCCCTTGACGCCTCCGCCGCGTAAGCTGAAAACACCCTAGTTCACAAGGCAGGCCAGAACACGCGTAGTACAGGGCTTAGCACGGCTGACAGAGGCGTGCGTGCTACCGGGTGGCCCCCTGCACTCGGCAAAGCAGCGTGTGAGCGGGCTATGGCCAGAGAGAGCTCTAGGTTACCGCCCATGACCTTTCTCCCCAGGCGTCCGGGATTCCAGGCGGGGGAGAGGCGGAACGGCGCAGAGGCCGACCCTTCCAGTACAGGGCTTGGCACGGAACTGAGCGAAATAGGACCATGCTGGCACGGGAACGGTCCCCGTCGGGTTGGTTCTGCGTCACCCTCCGCTGTGGCGAGCGAAAGAGAACTGCAAGATCGACGCAACCTAGGGAGTGTGTCTCTAAGGAACATGATGTGGGAACAATGCACGGCAACCCCCGTTCTGTCCACAGATCCTCTATTCCGAGGAATCCTGCAAGGGCGGTCCGGATCAGTGCCTGACAGCAACGCGTCAGTTCCCCGGTAGAGGGGGGGCAGCACAGGCGCCTGGGAAGAACAGGGAGGGCCCTGTCGCGCTCTGTCAGGGCTGAGCGGGTGGAACTGTAGCTTTTCGAGCAGTTCCGGCACGAGCCGTTTTATCGACAGAAGTTTATTCCATAAGGGCCTTTCGGTAAAGCACCGTCATGTTCGAGCATCTATCCCATCATGAGGCTAGAGCACCCTGCCCTTATCTACTCCCTGTTGGCAGGTTACACCCCGTTGAGACAAGGCTTCTAGCGCGCCCGTTTTGCACAGCCCTCTCCCCTCCGGACGCACAAAAGCCCGGCGTTTCGACCGGGCTTTCTTAACCTTTACACCACGACTCGGCAGACAAGCCCGCGGGCTACCTTGAGGCGCGTGCCGGTTGGCGGTTACAGTTTGAGGAGTCGTTTCTGCACGCTCCCCGACGCCGTCTTCAGATGCAGGACATACTGGCCGACCGGCAGCGAGGAGGAGGAGAAGGTCGTGCGGGTGGGCGTAGCGGGAACCAGGGTGGTGAGCACTTCGCCCTGCAGGGTAATCACCTCAATGGCTGTGACCCCTAACGAAGCGTCCCATTCCAGGACCACTTCATCGGTGAGCGCAGGGTTCGGATATAGACTCACTTTCCCCTCGGCATCCGTACGTAGCGTCTCGCGACGCGCAAGCGTCTCATAGGCGGCGTGCATCGTGGCTGCGTGTAAACTGTCCGCCGCGTCAGTGGCGTGGCGGGCGGCGTATCCGCTTGTACAGTTGCAACAACTGATCAGCGTGCGGCCGATGCTGGCCCCCGTCCCGCAGCGGTTAAAGGACTGCACGTTAATCGACCCGCCGTTAAACGTAGAGGCCGTCGTAATGCCGGCACTTCCGTTATAACCGGTGGCCGAGGAAAAGTTGCCCATAAAGGACCAGTTGTCCCACCAGGTGCCGGGAGGGCCACTGACCAGGATGAAGTAGGAACTGCCCGGACAGAGGTAATACCAGTTGCTGCCCGCATCGCCACGGTACATGTTCAACTGCGCCGAGGCGGGCGTGCCCAATTGCACGGTGCGGGTCGTCCAGGCCGTGGGGTAGGTGCCTGAGGTGGTTTTGGCTTTCACCGACAGCGTGGCCGCCCCCTGCCCGGTGCTAGGAGCGCGGACATTGACCGTCGAAGTGTTGAGGCCGGTCTTTTCAAAGGGGTTACTCGTCGTGCGGGATTGCCACACGCCGGGGGAGGTTTCAATCTCCCACCCCGAGGGTACGGCCCATAAAAACCGGGTCTGGGCACAGGCAGAAACGGTGACGGAAAGGACCCGATCACTGGTGCAAAACACGTAGACCGGGGCCGTAAAGAAGGGCGTGGCCGAGCCTAGTGCTACGCTTCGGGTTGACCATCCGGTCAGCGCGGCACATCCCTCGTAGAGATAGCAAGCACAGCCGGAATTGTAGACCAGATTGGCATACTTGCCCCGGGCTTTGACCTCCCCGCTGGTGAAGCCGGTAGACCAGTTCACCGTGATGGTGCCGTCGGGATTCACCGTATAACTTTTGGCGTTCCCGTTTTCTTTCACCTGCCACTCAACATAGCTGCAGTCGGGATTGTCATCATCATAAGCGTAGGTGGAAGGCGTGCCCGGACACGTGGTCGCCGGGCCGTTGATGCCCCGGGCTGCCAGAAGGGATCCTGCCAAAAGAAAGCAGATCAAGAAGAAGAAGGATACAAGATGTTTCATAAAGCGCAATCAAGAAGCGTGAGAAACTAGAAGAAAGGGATACGGCTCGTTGTGCAGGCGGCTCTAGCCCCGCCTGAGTCACCAGAAGGTCCGACTGGGACCACGGTGCCGCAGAAACGAGGAAAAAAGCAGCCAAAAAGAGCGTCCTCCGGTTTGCCATGGCATACCGGGCCGTTGCAGACCCCAAAAGGAGCTCCTTGAACGCGCGGGTGCACGTTGTCTTCGGAGCCGACTCCCTGGGGTAAGGGACAGTATACAGCGCCTGGGATGACACTCCCTAGCAAAGCAAGCATGCTAAGAGGATATCGCTTCTTAGCCTTGACCGCTTCTGGGCTAGAAAGTGCGCGGGGCGCGTCATCAGAAGCAAAGTGTCTGAGCAAAGAGGCTTGCTCAGACGAGAGAAGAGATTACGAAAGGGGTGGTGTATCCATAAGGAGTAGGTTTGGTTCCACCAAGAACCTGGTATTTAGGACAAAAAGCAAACAGATGGGCCGGTGAAAAATCCCTGCGCCCCGGGCGTAGAACTACGCTGACCCAGGATCCGACGAAACGGAGGCAGGCGTTCGGGGTAACGTTACCCACGAGAAAAGAAGCTAGTCGCAAAGAGGGTCAGCCTAAGAGGGCACGTCGCTGCCGTACAGGGCTTGGAAACGGCCTTCCGCTTTTGTTTCTTCGCAGGATGCGTAAGACTTCTAGCCTGATCATCGGGGGGTGCCTGCTGCTGGCAGGGGCGTGCGCCTCCCCCCAGGAGCGGGCGACCACGCAGTTGGCCGACAGCCTCTATCGGGCCTTTTGCCGGTCGGCCGGCGACACGAGCGTCTACGAGCCCCTGAGCACGGCGGTGGTCGACACGCTCACCGTCGGCGAAAATGCCCGGCGGCAGCTGGCGCAGCTGCCCGCCGGGCTGGGGCACCGCCGCCAGCACTACGTTGGCCAGCAACGCGACCCCCGGGTGTTGCTGGTGCACTACCAGCACGTGGCCCGCCACCGGCTGGCCTCCGGGGAAACGGTCAAGAGCACCTTTTATGTGGACATCGATACGCTGGGGCGGGTGGTGTACATGACCCTAGACCCGTCCCGGGTCGTAGAAAGCCTGCCCTAAGGGGTCGGCGGCGGGGGCGTTTCCGGCCCAGGGTCATTAATCAGGGTGAGGTAGCGGCCGGTCAGCCCGCGGTGCCAGCGCTGCAGGTCATGCACATAGGGCAAGGCCCCTTGCACCCGCACCGCTCCGGCGTCCCCTTCCGGCACGAGGCAGTAGCCCTGTGGAGTGCGGCGAAGTACCCAGGCGATGCCGCTCCGCCAGTTGCGGAGGCGTTCGCCTTCCTGCAGGCCGAGCCGGTGCAGCCAGGCGGTGGTGAGGGGAATGCCTTCCAGCAGGAAGCGGCTGAGGGTGTAGCGCCGCCCGGTCCCGTCACGGGCCAGGAGGCGATCGCCCTGCACGTCGATAATTTCACACAGGACGCCGGCGTGGTAGACGTGGGCATGGCGGAGGTGGAGGCAGTGGCGGGGAGGCATCATCAGGTCGGGAGGAGGTAGCGCGACGCCCTAAAATAAGGGAGTCCTGGCTAGGAGGCAACTCGCTCCGGAGGCAGAAGTTGCGGAAGTGAGGGTAAAAAATGACCGGACGTCCGCACGCGGGCGGCTTGCTGGAGCGAGCCCGTGCCTGCGGCTTGAAGCAAGCGGGAAATCTGCCGCCCTTCGGCATTTCTGGAGGTGGGACGCGGAAGCCGCCCAGCGGAAATCGCTCGGACTGGAGGATCTCCGCCCGAGCAGTACTTCTTCCGGGTTGTGAAAAGGCTCTGCACGCTAGGGTTTGACTCAAGTTGGCAAAAACCTTCTAGATTTGGGTATTCTCCGCTTCCAGTTCCTTCAGACGTTTTGTTTGGGATGCTTCTATGTCCGCCGTCCTTCGCTGACTCCGGCCACTTGGTTCTTCTCTGTAGCCTTGGTGAAGTTTAGCGCTTGGTTGCTTGGATTTCCAAGTGAAAGATTTTTAGATTTGGTACCTGACGTACACTAACAGCGCCGTACGTCAAAAGAGAGACTTGCTTCTGAGCCTCCGGATGACTAGGATAAGCGATAAGAAAAAGCTGAAAACGGGACTGTCCGTCTCTATACACTTTTCCACGTATCGGATATACTAACTAGGGCTATTGAGCCCCTTCTGTGTAAGCAATGTGACCTATGCTATTCCTGGAAATGAAGGCAGAAATCGAGCAGAACCGCAAGGCGCTGTTCAGCGAAGATCGGGATGCTTACCAGGCGGTGGGCCCCTTTGTCGTCTCGCCCGGAAATCGCCCTCTCATCTGGGGAGACCTCGATGTAGAAGACTTTGAGATTCGGCTTTACGCCGAAGAGGTGCGCTGGTATACCCTGCAGGGTCAGGCCTTAGCCGTGGCCTCGCCGGTCGATTTGGTAGGCTATTGCAATGACCTTTTTGTGTTGGTAACCCACACGGGGCTAGTTCATGACCTACGCGCTGACCAGCTCGATGAGCTTGGCCGCATTCAGTATCGATTGATCGAAGCCAAAATGTGGGCAGGGCAGTTGTACCTGGCCGCCAAACAAAGAATAGAAGCGGAGAAAGAGTCACCATCACGTTGGTGACCTTGCCAAGGGGGAGAAAAGATGAGCGATGAGGAAGTGATCGACCGGATTCTGTTCCGGTTCTACGAGGTGGATCCGGGGGCGTTGTATGTAGCTGATTTCTGTATAGACGATCTGCGGCTGGACTATCCACCTGCCAGGGATATGTAAACCGCTTGGTGCACGAATGCTTAGTCAGACCCCTGCGCTCAGCCCAGTTGATGATTTTAACCCAGAAGGGGAGGGTGGTGGTGAAGGAAGGCTACCGGATCTTCCAGCAAAAAGAAGAGACGTACGCGCAGGCAGTTGAAGGGGCATACTTTCACCTGCGCTACGAGTGGGTGGTGGTGCTGATCAACATCCTTCGCTTTTAGTGGCCCTCGGCGTGCATGCACTGGTGAGGTGAGACAACGCCCCGCAGGGCCAAGCGGGCGGTGAGACAAGCGGGCGGTGAGAACGGCCACCCAAGAAAACAAAATGTATTGTTGAACCACACTCAGGGTAGGTGAAGAAACCCATGTCCGACAGGGAGGAAGCAAAAACGGAAATAGAGCTGAACCGAAGGATCATCTTCAACACCCAGCAAGGCTGTTACACCATCGGGCCTTTTCGGGTCGCTCCTGAGAACCGGAAATCCGCTTGGGGAGATGCCAGCACCGAAGATTTTGAGATCCGGTTACGTGCTGATCGGGTGCGTTGGTTTACCTTAGACAACCGGGAGTTTGCCAGTTCGCGGCCGGCGCGGCAGGTACACTACTGCAACAGCCTTTCCAAGCTCCTGCTCCATACCGCCCAGAAGACGACCCTAACCGACTCCCAGCTCCAAGAACTCTGTCAGCTGCACACTAGGTTGCTCGAAACCAAAGTCTGGGCCGGGCGGCTGTATGTGTCTGCCCGCAAAGAAATCGGGGAGCAGTTCAACACGTATAAACGCAAATAAAGACGTCAAACCCATGGTTTTACTATGCACTACGGCCTGAGTACCCACCTGCTACTAGTACTACAGAAGTGTGGGAGTACCATCAGCGAACGGGCCGATCGGATTGGATTATCAAAAAAGCAAATCAGCAAAACCATGCGCCACGGCGACGGCAAGCGCTCCCGACTGGCGCTGATCGCGGCGGTGAGCCTCGCGCATTCGAAAAATAAAGCCCTTCGTGCAGCGAGGAATTACCCAGGCTAGCCTAGCGTAACTGCGGCATGAAACGCAAGAGCACCGTGCCTGCCTGAGGACACTTGTGCGGCTGTTGGAAGGGTTAAGGAGAGGAGGGAAATTTTGGCTTTTGTTTGTAACTTGTTAGAAGACAGGTTCTTATGGGTCCTGCTCGTTGGATACGTAGGTATTTCTACTATGGACCAGTCTGTGAACTTATAGCGGAATGCCCTACAACATGAGGACTGTGAAAAAATCACCAGATGAGTAGAGCCAAGCCATGTGCATCGGTCGGAAGGCATGGATCAGGCCCGATATGCCCGGCGTTAAAACCCTGGGAATTTTCGGATGTACTGTTAGGCTCGCTCGTGTTGCTGGCGTTTGACAAAGATTTCAGAAGCAAAAGTATACGCGATCCGGATGGCAATCGATTTCGATCCTCCGGTGCTACGACGGAAGAGTAGGTGTTTACGTTTAATGCGGTCAACTACATCAAACGCTCCTACATTCCGCTCTTCCCTAGTGGCCTACCAGGGAAGTCTGGATTACTACGGACGCGAACGGAGCCTAAGCCAGGAGATTATTGTAAGCGCAAAAGCAGTAGAAGGTGCTGAAGGGCAAGGAGTATCTTCAGTTTTCCCCCCTCAAAAAAAGAATCCCCCTCATCTTCAATGAAAAACTGCATGTAGGCATAGGAATCCTCTAGGTGGCGTGCGATTTCATCCTTTTCAAAGAGGTTACGAACAGTGGCGGTCTCGCCTTCATAGGCCCGTCGTAAGTCGATAATCGCTTGTTGAATGGCAAACGCATTTTGAGAGGAAAGCGCCATCTCTTCAATGCCTTCTATGTAATCCTCAATGTCAGAAATGATCTTGACTCGATCCATCACGTACGTCTATGAGATAAAGAGGGGACGCCCTCCCCCTACAAGATTACGAGAATTGTCCCTACATCTCACGGGGAAGTAACGGTATAAACACCGGGGCCATCTACCCCGCCCCGAATTCATCCACTGCGACCAGCAGGCGCCCCTGCGGGTACCCCCGAAATCGAAAATTCCCACCTCTGTCGACCACTGAACCCACTCTCCGATCCGCCCGCTGGGCACGTCTGACGCCGACGGGAATGCTCCTGACTCATCGGTACTTCACCGAAGTGCAGCGCGCCGTAAATCTGATGAAGTATGTCGGCGCAGCGGCGTAACATTTCCAAAAGCAGGACGTATACAAGGGGAAGAAAATGATATACCGCTCTCCTTTCTCCTTTATTTTTTCAGCTAAAGCCCTTTCTGCACGATGGGGCTTTTTTTATAACCTGAAGTAGTTGCCGTACGTAATCACGATGTTATCAGCATAATAAAAGGTTAAACAGGGTCTGGCGCATGGCTAGCCGCTAGACTCTGTTTTTTGAGTTTTAGCACAACTTTTCCGCTTCTGGGGCGTACCTTCTTTTAATCCACTCTTGTATCCATATTCCGTGTAAGGAACTAGGCCCAGCCCCAAGCTGGGCTTTTTGCTTACTAGCGGGCATGGCACTCCGCTGCATACCAGGGGCAGCCGTTGGCTCGCTGATAGATCTTTCTGCCTTCTTTGATGGCCTCTCCGCAGGTATCGAATCTACCTAGGGCTTTGCGGTGGGGAGGCAACCAACGCAAGAATTTACCGGCCATTAGAATTTCGCCCGTCAGGTAGTGTAGCGCTTGGGTGCTCCGAAACTGCCCGAATTACGAATCTCTTCTTATCTTAATTTCACTGATTCTGGCAAATGAGGTTTTGTAAAGTCGTGCAATAACGCGCCTATTTAACCTAAACCTAACTAACCGCGAGGTCACCAGAAACCTAGGCGGGTAAGGAAATCACGTGTGCTCCGGGGGGTAATGGATGCGCGAGTGTCTGCGTCAGGGAAGGCACGAGTTGTTGAAGGGTAAGGTAGGTATTATCAGGGGCGTTGAGTACCAGCACCGTGAGGGGGTAACGACTGAAATTCTGTTGGTAGGATAAGTTCTTGTCAAAGGTCATCAACACTTGGAATCCCTCGGCGAGGAGTAACTGCATGAGCTCGCCGTTTTTCTTCCCATTCCATCCCCGCTCACGGACGGTATACACTTCATGGTCAGGGAAGTCCTGCTTCAAACGTTTCGGTAGGTTTTCATCCGTTGCCACGGTGGCCAGCAAGACGCGCATACCACGGCATAACGTCCTTGGAAGAAACCAGTTTTTCGGCGAGTTCGAGTACTTCGATGGCTTGGTGCCGTGACACGGCCGCCGCGGCGCGGTCGGGAAGTCCTCGAGAAACGCTTCGAGTGGGATGCCTTGCTCCAGGTGAGCAAACAGCGTAGCCACCGGCACGCGGGTGCCCGCAAACACCGGGGCGGCCGGCGCTCCGGTGCCACTTAAGATATCAGGATCAATCTGGATAACGTGTGGATTCATGAGCACAGAAGATACACAAAGTTAACCAATCCTGCTACAGCCCCAACTCCTTAGCGGCGTTGTGAACGGTGACGTCCTGGATACGGGTGTAGCGATGGATCATCTCGGTGGAGCGGTGCTTGGTCTGGCGCAGGACGGCCAGATCATCCTGCCCGTTGCGCTTGGCGATGGTGGCAAAGGAGGCGCGTAGGCTGTGGGCGGAGTAGTCCTTCCCCAATCAGCGTTTGGTGATGCGGGCTACGCCCTTGTTGTACAACCGATTCCACGTCAAACGCTCGCCTTTCGGGGCCTTTCAGGAGCGAAGTAAAACGATTAGTTGAACCGGATGGTAACCGAAAGCCCTTCTTCGATAATGGTCAGCAGTTGTGCTGAGGTAGCGGCTTCTTGCGTACGCTCGCGCAGACGGGAGAGTTTCTGGCGCTCAGGTTCAGTAAGTCCTTTCTTAAGAAATTCGTCAAGGGCCCCCGTCATAAAATCTTTCACGCGGGCTAACTGGGTTTCTTTGTCTCCTAGCGAAGAGGAGGATTCTGCGTTACCCTGTTCGGCTTGACTCAAGCCCGACATAAACGTGAGGTGTGCTCCCTTTTCCTGTTGAGGGGTGCAACCATAGGCCCGACAAATAAAGGTTTGGTACGACTCAGGACCAGCAAATGCATGCATAGAGAGTAGGTAGAATGATGCTACCAACGACATACGTAAAACCCAGAAGAACAGCGATGGAATCGCCAAAAAACAAAACGGGGTGGCGTGCCCCACCCCCCTCCGGTATGCTAAACTTTAACGGAATCGCAAGTTGGACAGAAGAAAGCGCTCTGCCAAGGGCTTTACCCAACAGAAAAAGGGGCACCCTCATCCAAAGAGTGCCCCTTTTATGTTTCTGTCATACCCCTAGCGGGATGACACCAAGATACCTCTATTTTCTTAACAAGCCAAAAAGAAAGGGGCGTGCCACCGGCTCAGGTGCACGCCCCTTTAGAGAACGCAGGCGATTCCTCCCAAAATCGCCTGTGTAGACATACAATTACTACGCGTCAGCAAGTTGCTAGGGAATTCCACGCTCTGCAACGCACTAATGGTCAGTTTCTTACCTACCTACTTTCTGGAGTTAGGACACAAAAAAACCAGCGTGTGCAGACGCTGGTTTAGAAGTTCGCCTTTTCTTCGGATGGCACATGAGGGGAGGAGACATCGCTATCCGAGAGCTGGCGGCAGAGGCTCCAAAGATGGCAAACTTTTTTCGGATTGTTACACACAAAAAGCCAGTGCTTACGCAAACACTGGCCAATGATAGACTTCTTTACTCATCTCGGAACAGGGGAAACACAGCACCCTATTCTATTCGGCAATAGTATAATTATTTCGCTAAAAATCCTACTCCCGCCTCTAGCGCCGCAGTAAGGCATCCTCTCCTCTTTCCTATGCCTGTATCACCTACCACTCGTCTACAACGTACTCACGCGTATTGGTTGGAATCCGGTCCCACCGAGGTTGCGCAAGAGTGCATGATTTCAAGCAAAAGTTTTACGCAAACGAGCCAATCCCACCGGGCCTCCCCCGCGCGTTGGTGGAGCAACAAACCGTCGCCTGTCTCGAATCAAACACCAGAAGACCTGTCCGGCAAACAGGAAAGAACAAGCTCATCATGGATCAAACGCTTCAGCTTCTTCCTGGTATCCAAAAGCCTCCACACCCCGCCTGCCGCTCCACCAGCTGCCCGCGCTTCGACGGCTCACCCAGTTTTGTTCCTGATCAAGGACATCAGAGGCCACGCCGCAAAATCAGAGGGAACCGGCCCCGCCTTTGGGGTGACTTGGCATCCTTTGGTTCTGACGACTGACGATACGGTGGGCGTTTCTTGCGCAGTTCAACCACGTATGCAGCGACAGCGGTCAAGCCCTGCCGCACTTCCGTCCCTGCCCTATGTCCAGCGCGTCCTCGGCAATTCCTCTACGGTACGGGTGCAAGCCGCGCGACCGCGACCGCTTGCGGGCGCTAGGACCGCGGTACACGCGACAGGCCAGTAACCTGACCAAGCGAATTGCGTAAGAGTTAGAGAGAGTATAAAGAATCGCAGTTCATCCCTTCATTGTTTAGCAAAAGCCCCTTCCACGCGTGGAAGGGGCTTTTTTGTAACCTGGGGTTTTCCGCTTGCGTAAGTAGCCCATAGCATAACACAAAAGTTCACAGGGTCTGGTGCGCGGCTAGCTGCTAGGCCCTGTTTTTACCGTTCCTGACTCGCACCTTCTTTTTCCACTTGTACTTTTGTCTCTGTAAGGGACCAAGCCCAGCCACTACGCTGGGCTTTTTTGGCGATGGCCAAGTGAGAAAAACGACTGGAACGTGAACGGTCTGCAGGCCGGGCTAGCTGGCTATTCAGGGCCCATGCCCCTACTTCACGGGTGAGGAACGGGCGGTCGACCGCCTCGCTATGGTTTTGGATTGGTCTTGGCCTCCTGAGCGGGGGGGACCTGTAGTAGTTTGCGCAGGTGCTGCAAGGCGGTCCGCAGGCGGGACTTGACGGTGCCCAGGGGCAGGTTCAGCCGCTGTTGCACTTCCGCAGGAGTCAACCCCTCAAAATAGATTAGGTCAATCACGTCGCGGTAGTGGTCTTCCAACGGGACCAGGACCCGGGTCAGCCCCATCCCATCCCCATACGTTTCGGTCCGCAGGGGCAAGCCCTGCTGTGCCTCACCGGTGTGCTGGTGTGGGCGGGTCCGTCCTTGGGAGACACCGGAGCGCAGGGCATCGAGGGCAGTATGGCGGCACAGCGTCACTAACCAGGTAAAGAGCCGGCCCCGCGCCGGGTCGTAGTGTGCGCGTTGGGTCCAGACGTTGATCAAGCTCACGTGAAGCACCTCCTGGGCCATCGCTTCATCGCGCAGCATCCGCACCAGGATCCCGTACAACATGGGGGCATACTGATCATAAAGCAAGCCCATGGCACGGGGATCGTCGGCGGCCAATTGTTTAATGATTATCTGTTCCTGCGATGTCATAAAGCAAGCGGGCGCCTGGCAGGAACCGTTTGTTGGATAAAATTTGTACTAATATAACCCTAATTAGTAACCTCTAAAAACGGTGCCTCCGCAGGCGGGGGTGATCCTGACACGGTATCGGGCGAGCTTTGCGGCGGTCGCACCCGCTATGTGCAAGGTATATTCTGGGTACTTCTACAGGCCCTACCGTGTTGGCAGTCGGGAAGCCACCTACGGCCCCGCTGGCATCATGTCGCCCGTTCCTCTGGAAGCGACGACGCGGCACCTGCCTGCCGCAGTTGTGACGGCCTCAATTCCTAGGCCACACCGGCGACAGGTCCCGCCTGGGTTTTGTGTTTAAGGACCTTTCTGTAAATTCGTCTGTTCCCCACTCATTCTCTCATGCGCAAACTCCACAAGATTTTGCTTGTCGATGACGACGAGATCAACAACTACCTCAACACGACGATCCTAAAAGACCTGGACATTGCTGAGACCATCTCGGTGGCCCTGAACGGCAAGCAGGCCCTGGAGTACCTACTCGATCACTGCGATCAGCCAGCGCGGACCTGTCCGGAACTGGTGATTTTCGACCACCACATGCCCGTGATGGACGGTCTGGAGATGATTCGGACCTTGCATGAAAAAGGCTTTATGCAACGGGCAAACATGGTATTTCTGCTCTTAGGCATCCGTGCCAAACAGGAGGTCATAGAAGAGTTCCTGCGCTTAGGCGTGCAAGAGTTCACCGACAAGCCCTTGGAAGAACAAACGGTGCTAGAGGCTTACCATAAGTATTGGCGGGGCGATACGGCCCAAGAACACGTATAAGCCTCCTTGATTTCCGACCTGTGCTGTTTGCCTCGTTCGCTTTTTACACGCTAAAAAGCGAACGAGGCAAACAGCACTTTCCCCGGTGAATTCATGCGTTTCTACGTACACAAAGCATTCAATCCCACGAGCACCTCTCACCTGTGGCCAAGCTGTGTTTAATAAAACAAATAGTTATGATAAATGTATAACATGAACGAGGCGCTGCGATGCTTCAATGACCGACTTAGAAGCGTTTGCTCTGAGCCAGGGACAGTCCGGTGATGGGGGCGATTTTTTCGGGCGCATCGCCGGACTTCTTCATTTCCCGCGCGATTTCGATTTCTCGTTCGTGTTGGGCGGTTTGGAGGATACTATAGCGATCCCGGTACGTTTTTAAACGTTCCATCCCGCTCAGGGAAAGGTAAGGATCTGATCGACGGGCACCTGCAGGCCTTCCAGCGTGGCACTCACCACCGTCTGTCCCTGGCGGTAGACCTGCTGATCCTGGTAGGTGCCTTGCCGGGGATGGGCATACACCTCGATCTGGTTCTGCTTCAGGTTCACGATCCAAGTCTCGGGAACGCCGGCTTTCGCATACAAAGGAAGCTTCTGGCGACGGTCTTTGGTCAGGGTGTGATCCGAAACTTCAATGACCAGCAACGCATCTTCCGCAGAAGGGAGCCGGTGATCCTCCAGCTGATAGGAGAGTTGAAGCAAAGACAGATCCGGTTGCGGTAGGGCATGAGGCCCCAGAAGTAAAGGATTTTGCGCATCGACTAGAAAACGGTCCAGATAATGCTCACTAAAGAAGCGGATCAGGCGGCGGACACTGGTGGCATGACCAGGATTAATCGGAGACATAGGAAAGAGTTGGCCCTCGAGCAATTCGAGGCGCTCGTCGGCAGGAAACACGTTGGCTTCTACCATGCGGCGGAATTCCTCCACGGTAATGGGACGGGGTTTGGTCAGTACCTGGGCCATAGCTTAAAGATACACAATCTCACCACAATGGTCTAGACGTCCTTCCAGAGACGTTGGACCTGGACAGGGTGAAAGGCCTTGCCGCGAGGCGTGGTAAAGCCGTGGGCGTTGAGCTCGGCAGCGATGGCCGTCCAGGACAAGCCCTGGGCCCGCTGCTGGCGGATGTAGGCCGCCGCCCGCCGGTTGTGGGCGTTGCGCGCCGCCTTCCGCCGGATCACCGCCGTACCCTTTAAGGCCGCCGCCCCGGAGCGGTACGCCTCAGAACCCGTGCGCCACTCGCCGCGCTGTTGCCGGCGCACGTCTAGGGCTGCCTTCGTGCGGATGGCGATCAGCTCCCGCTCCCGATCGGCGATGGCCATGAACAGGGTGAGGGTAAACTTGTCCAAATTGGGAATGTCGCAGGACTCCAGTCGCTCGTCGAGCTGGCGGTAGAGGGCCAGCGCCTGCTCGGTGTTGCGGCTGAGGCGATCGATCTTGGCTACGGCCAACGTCGCCTTCTCCACTTGACAGAGGGCGAGGGCTTCCCGCAGGCGCGGACGGTTGTCAACGTCCTTGCCACTGGCCACCTCCACGAACTGGGCCAGGATTTCCTGGCCGGCATAGAAGTGGGAGAGGATCGCCTGCTGGGCTTCGAGGCCCAGGCCCGAATCGCCTTGTTTGCGGGTCGAGACGCGCAGGTAGAGTACGTACTTCATCCAGGCAAGTACGTAGTTTCCAGCTAATTTTACAAATGTAGGAGGTCCATCCAACGTTTGTAAAATCGGGTGGAATTAGAAAGATGCGGGACTCAAAAGTTAGCCAATAGCTTTGCTAAGGCAAGTGTGAAATTTTAAGGCACTTACCTCTCAATTAGCGATTGGTTTATTTATTGGAATGTATTCATTTTTGAGAGCTTACTTTTTCTGCATCAAGGCTTGCCAAATGTTTCACCATCTTTTTAATTAACTCAATCGGTAATGGTTGGTCATAAGGAAATTGGATGGTGCCTTTGCCTGAAGTTCGGTAAGGCTCAACGTCTTTTTGCCATTCTTCATCTGTAGGGGCTGGGTGCAAGGAAATATGCACTTTATGGGCCGCATAGTAAACGACAATTCGGTTCACCTTGAAGGCAGGTATGTTGTAACTAATCACTTCTTTTCCATGAGGAATGACGTCCCGAATTGCCTTGCGAACGACTTCTAATTTCTCCTGTACATTTTTAGCAAAGGAGGAATGGTATTCATCAATGGTGGCGTATTTCATAGCTAAGCTCATTTTTTGCGTCTGTTTTGTTCTCATGACCCCTAGTGAGGCACGGTCAGAAGTAGTTGCGTGGGGTAGCACCTCACTTGCAAATCCACACCCCATTGAAAACCCGAGGAGAATTTTCAGAAATAGGCAAGAACAAGGCATTGCTTATGGTCACTGTGACCCGGTCATCGTGACCCGGTTCTTATTTTATTCGTTTTTCGGTTGATAATACAGAAGTAGAGCACCTCCCGTAAAGGTTTTATGGTTGACAAGGTTGAACATCATCCTGTCGTTCAGGTTTTCAAACAAGGGCAACCCGCTTCCGGCAACCACGGGATAAAGGCAAAGCTGAAGTTCATCAATCAACTGAAGGTGTAGGAGCTGTAGGATCAAACTGCGACTACCCACCAGAATAGGGTTACCGGATTGCTGTTTGAGAGCCAACACTTCCTCGTGCAAGTCCTGTTGGGCCAGGGTTGCACTGGCCCAGTCTACCGTTTTCATCGTGCGGGAGAACACTC
>NZ_FNFO01000019.1 GCF_900100765.1 Catalinimonas alkaloidigena
ATGCCGTGACCCTGACGGTGCGGAACCTGGCGAACCTGAACGAAATCGCTTACACCGAAAAAGCTACGTCCGGTAGCTTCTTTTCGGTGGTCGACACCTATCCCGGCATCCGGGTGACGGCGAAATGTGGTACCACGTACCTGGTCCAAGACTTCGACTTCTCGGGGGGTATTCCCCCGAAGCTCGATCTGGTATTTGATCCCCCGCTACTCAAATAATGCCCGATATGGTCCTTTTTCACCCGCTGTTGCTCGACGTGGATGTGCCCGCGCAGCTGCTCGAAATGGTCAAGGCACCGCTGCCCCCTGAGCTGACGCTGGAGGACCAGGTGCAAAACATCGTCCGGACGTACCGCTACCTGCTGGTGCTGCCCTGGACGCTGTTTGTGCTGTCTCTATCCCTGAACATCTTCTTCTTCAAAAAAATGGCCGGGCAGTTCTGGACCGAGCGCGACCGGGAGCACCAGCGCCGCATGGATGAGCGCGACCGGGAGCACCAGGCCAAAGTAAAAAGCAATTCTCAACCCTAATTCCCCATGTTTTACCCCTTCAATCCCTTCAAGCTTCTCTGGATTGCCGTGGCCGTGGCCGTGGCAGGCCTTGCCCTGTCATTGGCGCTGTTCTCGTCGGTCTCGGTGAAAGAGACCAGTGCGCTGGCCGACGTGCGGAAGGCCGACGGCATGATCTACGAATACCGCATTGCCAAGCAACAGTTCCAGCAGTACCTGCACGAGTCGGATTCGACCATTCAGGCGCTGACCGTGCAGATCCGCGACGTGATGCAGGGTCGCCTGAAAACCGAGCAAGCGAACATTCACTTACAAGACGAAGTTGACCGCAGCCATGTCCTCCTTGAAAAACAGAATCACACCATCATGCGCCTGGAGACGGAAGTGGATTCTTTGTCTGATGTTGTTCGCCGGTACCGTTCTGCCGAGCGCAGCGCAGTCGAAGACCGCTACTGAGTTCGATCCGGACCGCGACGTGATCGTATCACGTCGGGTCATGCGCCTGATCCAAGCCGACCTGAAGCGGCTCGATACGCTGGAGGCCTCCCTGCACCAGGTCGATAGCCTGATCGCCGCCAATGAACGGCGGTGGCGCAGCGTTCTGGCCGACTCGGTGACCCGCTTTCACGGCGAACTCCAACAGGCCCACCGAATCCTGGCCAACGTACGGGCGCAGCTTCTGAAGGAAGAGAAGCTCAGCCTCCTGCTCTCCGATCAACTCCAGCGGGAACGTAGGGTGTCGGCGAGCTTCAAGCGCAAGTACAATCAGGAGAAAATTCGTCGCCTACGGGCCGTAAACCGGATGATCGCCGCCCAGGCCAAGAGTCTGGTGAAGCCGAAACACCTCCTGATTTTCGGGGCAATCCTTACCTATTCCATCTACGCGCTAAAAAAATGATACGCAACGCTTTTTCCTACGTTCGGTCGGCACTCCAGCACCCGCAGGTGCGGATACTGGTGCTGACCAACCTGCTTACTTTCTACGCCTGGCGGCACTGTGCCAGCCACGAGGGCGGCACCGATCCGGTGGTGCCGGTACCGGTGGCTCAGCCGGTACCGGCCCTGGCGCCGGTCGACACCCGCTCCCTGGATTCGCTGGTGCAGTTGCTGGTTCGCCAGCAACAGGCCGCTCTGACCAGCCAGCGCCGGGCACTCCTAGAACAACAACAATTATTCCAGCAAACCCATGAACAATTACAACAGCAAGCGCACCATTTGGAAGTGCGCCTGGATTCTTTGGGGCCTTTGGTTCTGCCTGAACTGTGAGGCGCAGACCCCCGAGGTCGCGCCGATCCGGCGCATAGGCGACCGGGTAGAGATGCCGCTTTCCTTCTACCGGCCCATGCGCCTGCACGTGCTCCTGACCGACTCACTGCTGGCTGTCCGGACGCACGACCTGGCGGTAAGCGAACAGCGCATTGCCTTTGCCGATAGCCTGGCGGCGCTGGCACAAGCCGAGACGGCGCTCCGGTCGCAGGAACTAGCGGCCGTGCGCCTGGTGAACCGGTCGCTGGCGCTGGAGGTGAATGCGCTCCAGGTGCGGTTGCAGGAAGCCGACGACACCAACCGAACGCTACTGCACAAGCTGGTGTCCCGGCCGCGCTGGTGGCACGTGGTGGTGGTAGGCCTGGCTGGATACGGCACCGGCCGGGCCATCCGGATCTTGTGATTTTACCTGCACGTGAAATCGGGGGACGTTTTCCTGCACGTTCTCAGGACGTTAGGCCTGAAACTTCACCTATAAGTGAATTTTCAGGCCAAAAGGCACAGAATAATCTTCCGCAGACCTGGCGCAGCTCACGCCATGGAACGAAATAATCTTTGGCCTACTCGTAATTTGTAGTCACTAACCCTCTAAACTTGTAAAACGATGAAGCAAGAATTTGTACAAGCGCTGGCAATTCTTCTCCTTGCGGCTCTGATGGGAGCACTGGCGGGGCGATGGATGGTCCTACGCATGACGCGCTCGATGCCTGCTACCCTCAGCGATAAGTAGGCAGGCGGGACCCCTGAACAGCAAAAGCCGGGCAGACGAACCCGGCTTTTTCCTTTTAAAATGCAAAAGCGGCCGAAAAAGCCGCTTTTTTTATGACTTAGCAATCAGGGACTTACGCAACTGCCGGCAGCTGGCCGGCGCATGGTAAAAATGCAACCTCGTCCCTACCTGCCTTTGTGCTCTGCGGAGCCGCCGAACGTCGCGTACACCTGGTTGTTTTCCTCCGAATCGGGCTTCATGGCGTCTAGCTGGTCGATAAAATACTGATCGGCTCCGAGCATGTAGGTATCGAACGTGCGTTCGGCCAGCACCGGATCACGCAGCGCCTGCACCATATAAGCCGCCACGGCCACTTGCTTGCCCGTCAGGGAAAGTTGCTGGCTGTCCATCAGCGCCTGCACCATGTCGGCCAGCGCTGCCCCTGGGTTCCAGTGGAGGGGGTCGCGCTGGTAAAGCTGGAGCAGTTCATCCAAATAGCGTAGCAGCAGGCTGAACTGCGGGTCGTGCTTGGCGTAGGCACGTTGGATGAATTGCGTCTGGATCTGCACGTTGCCGATCAGGTCCCTCCACGTCGGGCCTTCTTCTTCCTGCGGGGGGTAGGGAAGCCGGGGCGGCGTCGGGTCGCTTTCGGGTAACAACTCGTCCCAATTTGGCTCCCGATTTGGCTTTCTGAGCACGTCGTGGGGCTTTTTTTCCTTGATCTTTGACATAGCTGTGTGAATGCGAGTAGATGGAAAGTTGCTGACCGTAGACGGACGGATCACGCCTACCTCTGATTCGTTGCACGATTGCGGGCTGCGGAAACAGACTTGGTTGGTAAGGACTAATATCCCTAAGATACCATTTCAGCGCTGGAGTCTCCGCATGACGGGGGAAAAGTTCTAGCTGGTGCTCCCCTCGCCCCTTTTTTCCCACTTTGCGCTTGTCAAGGTGGTCGTCCCGGTCGTGGTTCAGGTGGCATACACCGCACAGGACCACGAGGTTCTCGTCGCTGACGTTCATCGGGTTCCGATCGCGCCGGTGGGCCAGGGCCACCTTGGCCCGTTTGCCGTTGCGCGGGTCGATGGTGCCGTGCTCGATGCCGCAGAACTGACACTGCCCCTCGGCCAGGAAGAAGCGATGGTACGCGCTGAGGCGATGCCAGTTCTGCGGATACTCCTTGTAGTCGATGGCCATTAACTCAACCGGTGGTACTTGTTACGTTCGTTAGGGTCGCGCCGTTTGAATTTCTTGGACTCCAGGAACTCGGTAATCATCTGCAAAAAGGCATCTTTTTGCTGCATCCGCTGGTCGAAACAGTAGTCATTGAAGGCCCACCGCAGGTGCTGCGGTATCTTTCCGGCCAACTGCACCAGCTTGTCCGGATCGTCTTCGCTGCTGTAGTCCATGTTTTCGGGCGCTTTGGGCAGCACCGATAACTTGTTTCTCGGTTCTTTGATCTTAGACGGTCTGCCCCGTCCTCGCTGGCTGATGGGGGCGTGATCACGTACGGGATTGAACTCCATTTCTTCTTTCTTTTTCACTCGTGTACTTGCCATATTTTACGGAAAGATTAGGATAATGAAACTGATTTTTCTAGCTGAGTCATTTGCCGGTCAATTTGTCGTGCCAGCGTCAGGTAGTCTTCTGCACCGTTGCTGTGCGGATCGAACGAAAACACGTCCAACCCCATGCCTTGTGCCCGTGCCAGGGACAAGGATTGTCGGATGTGAGGCAGGATCAGCTTTTTCGAGTACTTCTTCTGGATCATCCGCATGACTTCGTGCGGCAGCTTGCCGGAAGCGTTGGGATGATAGCGGGTGGCAAACAGCCCCCCGAACTTCTCAAACAGGTGATTGGTGGTGATCCATTCCATCAGGCCTACCAGCCCGTCAAAGGCCAGCGGTTCCATCTGCATGGGTACGTAAAACCGTTGGGCGGCGGTCAGCGCCAGGGCGGTAAAAACGTTCAATGCCGGGGGACAGTCGATCACTACATACTCAAACGCTTTGGGATGAGAACTATTGAGGCGCTTTAGGGCGGTACGCAGCAGGACCGGATATTCCTTGTGTTCCCGCAGGCTTTCCTGGTAATCAAGCATCAGGTTCGAGGCCGGAATCAGGTAGAGGCCGTTGGTCAGGTGTTCGGCCAGTTCGGAAAAACGCCTTCCCCCCATAAAGTCCACCACACTGCCACTGATCAGTGAGGAATTGACGCCGCAGGCGGCCGTCAGGGAGGCCTGAGAATCCATGTCGATGAGCAGCACGGAATACCCCAGGGAGTGCAAGGCGGCTGCAACGTTCTGCGATGAGGTAGTCTTGCCTACCCCTCCTTTGTTGTTGACAAATGTGATGATTCGCATGAAGTGGTCTAGTAGTTAGGTAGTTGGCCCGCCCCAAGATCGGATAGAAACCGCTTAGAGCGGAGTAATTCTACCCAAATATTTTAAATAGTAAAGATAGTTAAAATATTTAAAATATTTTTGCTTGCTTTGTGGGGCCTTACCCTAGGTAAGTTGCAGTGGCAAAGGGGTAAAAAAAGGAAAGGAAAAGTGAAACTTTCAGAAATTTTTGGCGTGTAATCCAAAAATCAATTTTCTCGAAAAAATTATACCAATGGTCGAGTATCTACGAGAAATATAGGAAAAACATTATTTAAACCCTGTTCTGTATGGGCTGAAACAATCCTTAAATAGTTTTTTCGGCCCATTGCAAAAAAAATGGACTTTGGTTTTACAGGGAATTTTCGACTAAAATTGTTGCAACCAAGACAGAACCGTGATGTGTAAGAATTTTTTTCACGAAAAGACCCAACTCTTGCCCCTTCCGCTACGACCTGGAAGAAGCACGCCACTTCAGAACCGTGATAATATTGAAGATCAAACCGGCCAGTAGTGCCACCAGGGAGGAGTCGCCTTATGAAAGACTTCTCCCTTTTTTTATCGCCTTACCGAAGCCGTGTTGGCTAGAGTTGAGTCTTAGTAGAGCCTCACTTGATCACTCTGGCATGAGGATAAGGTTCATTCGAATCTGCAACAACTGAAACAAACCTGATGAAGCAACGCTCTGGACACAAATATAGAACAAGCCTGTTCACTAACAAGCAGTTTCTCGGCAATCTGAGGCAATTTGTCGACCGCTATAACAAGGATCGCCCGATCAGTGAACAGGTCCGAAATGGAGTCCTCGGGACCGCAGAGTTCCTGTTGATCGCCTACTTGCAGGAACATCGTGACACCCTCTTTCTGCTCAAGCCCGGTGATCCGTTGCCCTCGCTGGAGATGCGCAACCCCAGGATCAGCCGCCGTCGCTCGATCACCAACCGTACGGCGCTCAACCATCGTCAGCGCCTTGAAGAGGCCCAGGTGATCGTCTGCCACACCAACCACGGCCCCAAAGACAACTACGAGTTGTGGCTCAATCCCGAACTGATCTGGGGCCTGACTCCCCCGCCCACGTCCCAACCCACTTCCCCTTCTTCGTTGGATACTACCTCGTCTGTTTCTTCACCACGCGAATTGCACAATTCTGATGTTGCACTCGTGGAGAACTCGGTGGAAAAGGCTAAATCGAAAACAAACGATCAGCCTTCTAAATGTGCTCCTGGAGCCGATTTATCGGCTTCTAGTGAGAAAAATTTTCCGCCGAATAGAGTAGTAATATCTAATAGAAATGATATAATAGAGGAAAGTGGAAATGTGGAAAGCGGTATTTTAATTGATTTTTCCGGTGACCAAACCGGCCAGAAGGGGGGTGCAATTTCGTATCCGAATAATGCAAAAAACTCCAACGCTCCTGCAAAGCAAGCGGGTTCGGAAAAAAGGGAGGTTGCGCCGCGAAATCCACATTTTGTGGATAAGTCCAAGCCAAAACCCTATTCAAAGCGTGCTAAGCCCGATACATATAGGACAAAACTAATAGACATGTACACGGATTGGGTCCTCAACATCTTGCTGGAGGTCCTCTACCCCTACCAGGAATACGACCAACAGCAGTTGCGCCGGACCCGTGCCTACATTCAGCAGTGGTTCGTACACCTGCCCCAGGAGCGTTGGGGAGGCCAGTACCAGGACATGATCGAAGGCATCGGCATGGCCGGAAAGTGGGTCGAGAAGTCTCCCAAGCGCTACGTGGTGGTGCCGTGGCTCTACATGGACCTGTCCAAGCGCCGGTACGGGTTCGTCAACGTGATGGAGCTCTGGCTCGGCAAAAAGCGCCGGGGCAAATCGACGACCTGGAGCAAGCTGGCTACGCGCAACGTGGCCTTGCAGATGATCGGCCGGGCCTTCCGGGAAGGAAAGCAGGGCCAGGATCTGAAAAAGGTGCTCGATCATGCCGTCACGATGGTACGCAGCCTCCGCTGTGAGCGAAGCTGGAACGCCTTTGCGCGCATGGTGGAGCAGATGGCGACCGATCAGGCCGTGGATATGTCTTCTTCTGGGCATTCGTTCCATCGTCGCGCTGTGTAGTATGTTTGCCTCAACCAAATCACACCCTCATGTCATCCATTCAGCTTTTGGTACCGGAAACGGTACCCGTCCCCATTCCTTGCTCCCCGCCCCCTGCCAGATCGGGCAAAACCCGACCGGGGAAAGGCAAAACCCACCACAAACGCAAAAAGCGCCGCAGCCGCCAGCGCGGTCGGTTTCGACTCACGACCGAGGAATGGACGGCGCTGGCCAAGGCCTCCGTGGTGATCAAGTTCTGGGACAACCGGTATCCCCGTGGGAAGCGGTTTCTCGCCTTTCGTCGCCACCGACGTGGCGTACTCTGCACCGAAGAAGACGAGATCGGCCAACTCAAACGAATGGTGCTGCGCAAGAATGCGCACATCGAGTACTGCTACCTCTACGTGAAGAGTGTCAGCGGCCTGTGGGTCTACATGGAACGCTACGATCCGTTCTTGCTCCAGTGGCTTCCTCCGGCCGACCGGTCGTCGGGCTATACCAGATAAAGCGGGAAATTAATATCTTTGTACTCCTGTTTCCCTTCCGGAATTACGGCAAGGGATGATGTACATTTGCCAGCCTTCGATACCAGTTATCGAAGGCTTTTTGCTTGATAACCAGCCCTTTATAATAAGTTTAGAAATAGATGAAATATTTTATATATTTGAAATATTTCATCTATTTGAAATATTTATCAATCAAACCAAGCCATGAGCAACAAGATCCCCTACGAATTTCGCCTGGACAAAGTAGAAAGACTGTTAACTGCCTCCCTTGCCCCCGACCAGGCTTATGTGGACCTGAATCAAGACGTAAGTGATCAGGACCCAGGCAGTTGCAAGGTGGTAAAGGCGGATGCTCCGAGCATAGTCCTAACGTATCCGGCCCTGTGGCTCGTGATCGGCAGCGAAGGCGTTTACCTGGTGTCCAACCACGTGCGTCCCAACGAAATCTCTCCCCGCAAGGATCTGACCCGGCGGGTCTACGCCACGGGTACCGACGCCATCCGTCCTGCGCCCGGCGAACAAGAGTCGATCGAGATGATTGTGGCCTTCCGGTCGGCTGAATTGCAGCGGTTCATCCAAGACAACCGCAAGGCCGATTCGGCCTTTCTTCACCTTCTCCTTTACCTCACATCGGAAGAAAACAAGTTCCGTCTTTCCAACCAGTCGGCATTTCACCCACAGGTGCTGCCCATTTCGCCCTCCCAAGAGGAATCGGCATTTCACCCACGGGTGCTGCCCATTTCGCCCTCCCAAGAGGAATAAGTTAGTCCCATTACCAAAACCAAATCACACAGTATGTCCAAAAAGAAGTTCATCATGTTTCGAGGACACGAAGTAAGCCCCGAATGGCCGGAAGTCGTTCGGGAGGCGCAACGCGACTCACACATCTACCGCAACGGTGTGCTGATGGAACGTGTCACCTTCGGCCGTGAACCCGGCAGTACGGCCCCGCAAGGCCCCTGTTGGGATTGTCACGCCATCGAGGGGGAATACCATGTGCCGGGATGCCGGTACGAGGTGTGTCCCAACTGCGGACAGCAACTCGTCTCCTGCCCCTGTGCGCCGGATGCTCCCCCCACGGGTGGGATTCAGCGGGCCAAGCTGCTCATCGAGTCGGTCGGCCGTCAGACCAAAGTCTACTCGGTGCTGCTGAACGGCAAGCGCATCTACCAGTCCTCTCCTACCAAAAAAGACTACCTCGCCCTGATCGGCAAGGGCAACCGGGTGCTGCTGCGCTTTCAACGTCAGGACGTGATCGGCGGCAAACAGAGCGCCCCGTACCTACATGATCCTACCTGCTGGTTGGCAACGATCTAGTTTCTTTTTACTAAAAACCAAATCACACATTGCATTATGGAACAACCTTTTGAGCGGCAGGCCCACGTGGTCTGCAAGATCCACTCCAACGGCGATCACGAGTATTGGGTAGACGGAACACTGCTGGATCTGGGTGATTCACTGCGCCACGTCCACCACTCCCCCACGGGCTTTCGCCACGGGTACGGCGGGTCGGGTCCCGGTCAACTGGCGTTTGCCATCTGCCTGGCCCTGTATCAGGATGTGGTGGTCGCCAAAACCGTCTACATGAAGTTCAAATGGACGTATGTGCAGTACTGGCCCATTGACGAAGGCTTCGATCACCTGGTGCAGGTGCCCGTCGATCCGGTACGACTCTGGAACCTCACCGACGACTACCAACACCGGTTGGAATTTGCCCAATGGCAGGAAGAACAGCGCGTGCTGCTGGCCGAAGAGGCCGAAGAAGAGTCCCGACGCTGGCCGGAAGGACTAGACCCTTCGCTGCTCCTGAGCAAGCCGGTGGAAGAACGACCGTTGTCCAAACGGGACCAGCTGATGCTTGCGCTGGCACCCTACTTTGTTGACTTTGAGTTTAGCCTTCCCTCCCGTCCGGCCAAGGGCCTGTGTCGCCTGCTGGTGGTGCCGGAACTGGCGCTGGTGATCTGTTCGGAGCACCCTCAAAACCCTTCCATGAGTGTGACCAATGCGGCAGAATACCTTTTTCTACAGATCACGGAGGCCTACAACCTGGATCGGGACGAAGTAACCTGGATTGAGCACTATGCTTTCGAAAACGAGCGCGTTGCGCCGGAATTTGATTTCGTGGAGTTTCACCAACTCGGCGGCGGTGCATACCGCCCCGACTGGCACAATCCCACCGATGAATTGATTCCCTTGCTGGAAAAGGCGCTGTACCACAAGAAAGGACTGGTGGCATGAGTCCGGAAGAAGGAAAAGCCATTTTCTCGCTCAAACGGCCGTGTGCGGATTGCCCGTTCCGGTCGGATGTGGCGTTTTACCTACACGCGAAGCGCCGGGCAGAAATTGCCCGGCAGCTTCGTGCTGGAGAGAAGTTCGCCTGTCATAAGACCGTTACCTACACGGCCTCGGGCAACGCCGTGGCGGGTCCCACGTCCAAGATGTGCGCCGGGGCCATGATTGCCCTGGAGCGGACCACGGGGCCGAATCTGTTCATGCTCTACGGGCAGATGCTTGGCTTTTATGACAGTTCCCGACTGGATTGGAATGCTCCGGTAATTAAGTTAGAAGACTTTGAGCGATGCTGTTAAAAGTGAGTCTGGTACGTGCCAATGAGCTTCAGCCGGGCATGTACGTGATCAATGTAGGAGTGGTGGAGCGTGTGGTAGAACATAATCCCCTCCGCTACTTCACCCACTCTCCGGAAGGTACGGTGCATGTCTACTTTCAGCCGTGCCTGATTGCCAAGGTCCACTGCATCCGGTACAACCCGTACGACGTAGTGCAGGTGAATAACGAGCCTTTTGCGAACTTTTTGAGATAAAACGTAACCATTGAAAAAGATCCAAAATGACCCTGGGCCTTTTTGGATCTTTTTATTTTTTAAAGCTTTGTATCTATGAATCCCTTTGCTCTCATCAATCGAACTTGGCAGCGATTAACGTGTTCACACACCTACCGGCCGCACACGCTGTTGGATAAGCAACAAACCGATATTTTAGAAAGTGTCCCGGCCTATCGGTTTCGGTACATAGCGCGCTGTACTCAATGCGGAAAGGAGACCATCAAAGAAACGACACACCCGATCGCCTGGTACTAGCCTAAATTGTACTCTCCTTTTTTGAGAGGTGCCTATGCTGCGCGGTAAGGCCGTTTTTGTGCCGATCGGTGGACATGATTTCTTGCGTGAAACCAAGTCGACTCAATCCATGCAGGAAGGCAACTCTTTATAAATGTCGCCTTTGACGACCCATCGGGTATCGCGGCATTTGATGCACCGAATGACCAGGATTTGATAATCGAGCATGTACTGGTGATCACACGTCTTTTTGCGGGTCAACAGGCGTTTGAGCCATCCCCGACGCTTCTTCACGGGCACGTTCATGGGCAAGGAGTTCGCGTAACTGATTCACATAGTTCATACGACTGATCCGGCCATCGAGGTATTGGCGGGTAGCTTCCACAAAGCCGTCGCACCCGGCCACCTCAAAGACCATGATGCCCTCCAGCAACAGCATGGCCCAAAGCCCCATTGTGGTGACGCCATCATTCATGATCCTGACTGCGGGTGATGTTGATTTCTTTGAGTAGTTGCGCCAGGGAGGCTTGCACCTGCGGCGTCATGTCGAGCTGGTCTGCATCCCGGTAGAGCCGCCGCAGTTCCTGTACCAGGCGCAACTTGGCTTCGACCGTCTGCATGTGCAGGACCATTTGTTTGTGGACCAGGCGCTGATGCACAAGGTCCTGGAGTATGGGACTCAGCTTATGCACCACAAACATGAGCAAGAGTACCAGGAGCGCTATGAGCGTGAGTTGAGGCAAGGGGAGCATGGAACGGGTTGCAGCTTCTAAGCCTGAAGGTACTCAAAAGCGGAGGGCAAAAAAAAGAGGGCGCGCAACGCGCACCCCCCTATGGCTCTTTTCTCCCCCTGGGGGAGTCCAAAACCAAATCACGTGACAAAGTTAGAAACTTTAGATCATCAGGCGAGAAAACCTGATGAAAAGGTCGAAAAGTGTACCGAAAAAATCCCCCCCTCAAAATTTCGAAAAAAATGTGCGTTTCCAGCGCGTAGAGCAGCTTGGCTTCCCCCCCTTTTCTGTACCGGGCAAATCAGGTGATTTTTTTGGACACAGTTGAGTAACTTCATGCCTGAGTCCGTAAAAGAAAATGGGTCAACGTCCCTCAACGACATTGACCCATTGTATGCTGGATTCACCAAGACAGGAGATCCCCGTTTCATGGTGCAAGTTAACTCCCATGCTATGAAACAGGAAACAATTCGGGTCGCCCTTTATACCAGGGTTTCGACCAAACATCAAAGTTGCGAACGCCAGGTGCGGGACCTGACGCGCTACGCCGCCAAACACGGCTACCAGGTCGTCGAGATTTTTGAAGAGGTGTGCTCCGGCCGTTCCCGGCTGGAGAAGCGCCCGGTCTTGCAGAACCTGCTGGAACAGGTCCGTGAGGGCCGCTTCGACAAAGTGCTGGTGACTGAGATTTCACGGCTTTCCCGTGAACCCAAAGTGCAGATGGTCGTGCGCGACACACTGGAGCAGGCGCACGTCGCGCTCTACGTCCGCAACCTGGACATGGAAAGCATTTTGCCCAACGGCCGAATCAACTCCATGATGCACATCGTCATTGCCGTCTATACCGAAGTGGAGAAGAACTACTCGGAAGATACGGTCGACCGCATCTATTCCGGCCTGCGCAAAGCCCGTGAATCCGGCAAGCGCCTGGGCCGTCCGCCCGGTGCCACCTCGGCACGGGACATGATCAAGAAATACCCCAAAGCGACGGTGGATCTGGAAAACGGCCTCTCCCTGCGGAAGGTGGCCACCTTGCACGGCCTGTCGAAATCGACCGTGCAGAACCTGAAGAAGTGCGTCGACGAGCGCCGATCGCAGCGGGGGAAGCACCGCAAGGCCCGGCCGAACGGGGAGATTCCCGTCCGGCCAGCGGCACAGAACTGATTTTAAACCCAACCGGGATGTACGACCCATCCCCTGATCTGTATGAACCCCTTCAGAACCGTGAAACCCGTTCCGGCCACTGGCAACCGGACACGGGCCATGACGCAGGCCCGACTGCATAGCTCCCAAGTCATGCGTGACCTGGGGCACCGGGGCCGAATGCGACGCCATCACCTGCTGGCCCTCGTGCATGAAGTAGGGCGCAAGCGCTACTTCGTGCCTCATGTCTTCGACCTGCGGTTGAACCGGCACTACGGCAATTTCCGCTGCGAAGAGTGCGGGGCACACTTTCACCATGCGCCATCAACCCTCTACGAGGGAAAAAGCCTGTGGAAGGAATGCGTCTGCGGCGACTGTACCAACCAGATCATCGCAGACGACTGGAACTACCGACCCTATCGTTAGTTGAACTATACCGGGGCGTTTGCTGCGGGCCAGCTCGCGCCGGCGCCACGGGTAACTCGCTGAGAAAGAGGGCTTCTCCAAATGCGAAAAAAAGGAACCAAAAAAGGGTAATTGTCTTTTTCTAAGACGGTTGCCCCTATCGTTATGTCTAACCAAAAACCTGGATTTTTCTGATGGATACTCCTGTTGATCTTCATGCCTACGATCGGTACGTGATCTGTGTCTCGGGCGGGAAAGATTCGATTGCTTCCAAGATTGCGCTGCTGGACGAAGGTGTTGATCCGGAGCGGATCGAGATCTGGCACCAGTCGGTCGACGGCATGGAAAATACCCTTGACCGCTACTTTGACTGGCCGTGTACCGAAGGCTACGTGCGCGAGATCGCCGCCATGTTCAACCTACGCTTGCAGTGGAGTTGGCGCGCCTTCGGCATGTCGGGTGAAATGCACCGGCAGCACGAACGCACCAAAGACGTGTTCTATCGCTACGAGGGGAGCGACGAGCGGCATCACCTGCCCACCACCGGCGGGCAGGAATCGACCCGGCGCAAGTTCCCGGCCAAGACGATCGGTACGGCGCGCTGGTGTTCCGGTTACCTCAAAATTCAGGTGGCCGGTCGGGTGCTGTCAGATCTGTCGGCCTTCAAAGGCACCAAAGAGGAACCGTTTCGCATCCTCTACGTGACCGGTGAACGGGCCGAAGAGTCCAAGAACCGCAGCCGTTACCCCCGTTTTGCGGAGCATCCTTCTACCTCGTCCGTCCGGACGGTACACCACTACCGGCCGGTGCTGCACTGGTCGGAACGTCGCGTCTGGGACGTGATGCAGTCGTGGGGCATTCTACCCCATCCGGCCTATTACCTGGGCTTTCCTCGGGTGTCCTGTCGTTCCTGCATTTTCCTCTCCCCGAACCAGTGGGCCACACTGGCCGAGATCCATCCGGACGTGATCGACCGCATCGAGCGGGACGAAACCGACTTCCAGTTCACGCTGGACAACAACGTGTCGATCCGGCAACTGGTCGGAGCCGGAACGTCGATGATCGACGAGTCCAACCGCCACTGGATTCCGCTGGTACAACAGGACTGGAGGCGTCCGGTACTGGTCGCGCCCGACGAATGGCAGATGCCCAAGGGAGCCTACGGCGCGGAAGGGGGGGCGATATGATTCCCTCCATGATGCACCGGTGTCAACTCCAGTTCTTCGTGCGTCGGGAAGATGACGCTCATCCGTACGCCTGCATCTCCCGGTGGGTACGCATGTACCGGCCGTGGGAGCAAGAGTCGCTGTACGTGAAAGAGTACCTTACGCCGCTTGACTATGATCGCCTGGCTTCGTTCGGGGCAGCAGAATGGGACGGGGAGTACGGGAAAGTCGAACGGGTCGTCCATCGAAAGGATGACGAGGGTCCGTACCTGTGGATCGGAGTCCGGTGCGGCCTGGAGACCAAGCGCGTGTCCGCTCTGAGTTCCGGACACGCGCTTGAAGAATGAATAAACGCATTAGAGGGTACGTGTCAGGAGATAGGTAGAAATCGTGTCACATTCCCGTTTGTTCAAGAGCTTCTTAGCGCCGGTATTAAAGCCTTGTTTTTGGCGCATCTCCCGAAGGATGGTCTTCAGGTGAGAGCGAGAACAGCCTAATTGATGTGCTAGTTGAGCCTTTCCAATCAACATCGTAAAAGAGAGTAGTTAAGCGTTGAGTTTTACAGAGTTTGATGTTTGAAAAGGGATGATGTAGTTGTATTTGCCAGTACAAAACTACCCCCCGGCCCTGACACGGAAAGGACAGAAAACGGCAATTATCGGTAGATATTGGCTTTATGAGCTTTGTGCTTTTTTTTCCGTCAGGTCCTGCCTTATTTCGTGCAGTTCCCAACGGCAACTAGGCGTCTGCAACCGCCTGCCAACGGGAAGAATCACTCTGGCAATTCACTATGGTTTTCCCTGTTTCAAGCCAATGGGGGCAAGCTACGACCCTTGCCCCCTGGCAGACTACCAACGTTCGGTACTGGTCCTATCCCAAGCGGATATGGGACGAACTACGTGAGGTTCACGCCTTTGCGCAGACGATCAAAGCCAAGTATCCGGAACTGTGGGAAACGTCGAAAAATGCAAACGCAGAGAAAATCCACGAAAACCTTACACAGATTTTGGAGCGGGGGTACTTCCTGCCCTCGGACGAAGACTTCGTAAAGCGCTGGCAAGCCGCCATGAAGCGCAGCCGGTACAACCGCGCCACCAGTGGCCTGGTGACCATGCTGAAGCTGTGCGGCTACACCGTACACGGCTTCACGCACATGCAGGTCCAACTGCTTGGTGCGGCCGACCAGGTAGCCCTGACCCAAAGAACGAAACCACATTTCCAAGATCGAGCATCTGCACGTCCCCGTCGCGTCAGTTAAACACTGTTCCCCCTGGCCTGCTAAATAGGTATGCAACATTCATCAAACGAACAGATCTTTAACTACGCGGCGGCGGTACGGCAGGAGCTTTTGCGTCAGCACAAGCTTACCTACCGCAACTTTTCCCGCCTGGGCAAAGATTGGGGGGTTCCCGTCGTCCATCAACAGATGGATGCGGCCGAATGGGCGGCGGTCGCGTTTTACCGGGCCATGCTGATGGTTTCCCACACCAAAGAAGTGGCGTTTCAGCGCCTGACCGATTTTTATGATGAACACCAGCCGTCGTTTACCACGAAATCCTCGCGGAAACAACTCTTTCAACAATTTTCAACCCCGGCACCCCTGGCGGCGCTCTGCGGCTGGTTCTGTCACCTCGACAAAGCGCGCAGCGTCCTGGAACCCAACGGCGGCACGGGGATGATGCTGATCGGCCTGCCCGATCGGAGCAAGGCCACCGTCAACGAGATCGAACCCTTCCGTCGCCGGTTGCTGGAACTGTCGGAATATGGGCAGGTCCTTTCGCAGGACACCGATACCCTGTCGATTCCTAACCAGCGTTTCGACGTAGTAATCGGCAATCCTCCCTTTGAACTGCTACCGGAGCGGCAGCGCTGGAACGGCTTTGAGATCAAACGCCGGGAGCACCTGCACTGCCTTATGGCCCTGGGCCACATGAAGCCGACCGGCCGAGCGGCCCTGATCATTTACGGGCACAACGAATTTGACGACGACGGCCGGTTCAAAGACTACCGGATCTTCTTCAATGCGCTGTATCACTACTACCATGTGATCGACGTAATCTCGGTGCACAACGATTTCTACAAGAAACAGGGAGCCTGGGCACCCGTGCGGGTCATTCTCATTGCCGGTCGCAAACCTGCTCCGGAGGGATTCGCGCAGCGCCTGGTGGCGCAACCCGAACTTGCCGAGGTCTGCACGACCTGGGGCGAGTTGTGGACCCGCTTTAAATCGGCTACTGAACGCGCAGACATGCGCTTTCCCATCGAGTTTGCCTACGGTCGTCTGACCAAGGACGAGTTCAAAGTGCAGCACCCTGACCGGTACCGCGCCTCGCAGCTACTGCACCAGGCGCACCAGCGCCCCGACCCCAATGCCGTGCCAGATCCACTGGCACAGTTCCGGCCGGTGGACCTGTCGGAATCGCTCAAGACCGCCCTGGATGTCCTGGCCGATTCGCTGGACTCGAACGAGATGCTACGCACCGTGGAAGCGCTCAAGCCCACGGACAAGCTCTTGTTTGCGCAGTACCTCACCCAAAAGCGCTATCCCTGCCAGCCGGACTCGGTTTCGCTGCTGCGGTCCTGGAACGCGCTGACTGGCTTTGTTCAACCTTCTTCTTCCTTAATCCTGCTGCACAAGCAACTGCAAACGGTACTGAAATGAAAATCTTTTTTGACCCCCACATGACCCTGGCGGATGACCAGCTCATCCTGTTGACGGTAGCGACTCCCAAGGGGGGATCGCCGGGCAGCTTCGACAACCACGTGGCCCTGCTCAGAGCACGCCTGATTTCGCTGATCCAAGCGGCCCGCGAAGACGGGGAAAGCCCGGTGGAAGTGGTCAACCATTATTTAGGCACAAGCCTGCCGTACATGACCGATCTGGAACTCGCTGAATATCTCCTGGAGATCGGCACGTACGCGCAGCACATTAACGACACCCTGGGGCGCTACTACGCGGAACTAGGGGAATTGAGCAGTTCCGGCTGGAAAGAAGTCGCCGGGCAGCTAGGCGAAAACGGGATTCTGGAAATTTTTAAGCACACCGAAGCATGGTACAAGGAAACGAACCTCAGAACGATACTGGAGCGGTTGTAAACGCCCTCCGGGAAGAGGAATCGACCGTACCGTACCGGCCGATTTCCCAAGGCACCTCCCTCAACGTCTCAGTTCCGGCCTCCATGTCGTTCGAGACGGCCAAGGCCCTGCGGCAACTGCAACGGGTGCATGGTAATTTCGATGAATACGTCCGCAAGGCCCTGGACTATCCGACCAAGGAAGCGCTCTATGCGGCGCTGTCGGCCGAACAGATCGACGCCGTGATGCTGGCCATCACCCAGATCGAAGAAGGCGGCGGCTGCATCATCGGGGACATGACCGGCATCGGGAAGGGGCGCATCGCTGCGGCCCTGATCCGCTACGGGGTGAACCAGGGGAAAACGCCCGTGTTTTTCACGGAAAAGCCGAACCTGTTTTCGGACCTCTACCGGGACCTGATCGGCATTGATGCCGGGCACCTGGTGCCGTTCGTGATCAACAACGAACGCATCGTCAACCAATCGAACGGCAAGACGCTCTATCCGAAGCTGAGCAAGTCCCTGCACGAAGAGGCGCTGTCCTCCTACCAGTTGCCGGACGGTGCGCAGTTCATCATGACGACCTATTCTCAGGTCATGAGCAATGCGGAAACGGACAAGAAAGCCTTTGTGCGACGTTTTGCGCAGAACGCCATCATGATCCTGGACGAGTCGCACAATGCCGGTGGACCGACTTCTAACATCGGCCTCTACCTGCAAGCCCTGTGCGAATCGAGCCAGGCCACCATCTACCTGTCGGCTACCTACGCCAAATCGCCCAAAAACATGGTGCTCTACGCCATGAAAACGGCCATGCAGGAAGCCAACCTTTCCCACGAGGACCTGGTGAAAGCCATCGAGAACGGCGGGCCGGTCCTGCAAGAAGTGGTCAGTTCCATGCTGGTGGAGGGCGGTCAGATGATTCGCCGGGAGCGCAGCTTCAAGGGCATCAAAATCGAATACAAGGTCCTGGAAAAACAGGCCCTGGAACACCGTACCAAATTCGATACGGTCGTCTCGATCATTCGTCAGATCATCGACTTTCAAAACCGTTGGATTCGCCCTGCGGTCAAGAAGATGGACAAGCAGGTGAAGGACGAAGGCGGCGAAGGAGCCAACGTCACGTCCGGAACCTCTGCCGCAGGGGTAGACAACGTGCCCTTTGTTTCCAAGGTGTTCAACGTGATCGACCAGCTTCTTTTCAGCCTGAAGGCCGAGGCCGTGGCGGACGAAGCGCTGGAGATCCTGCGTTCCGATCGCAAGCCCGTCATCGCCATCCGTGCCACAATGGGCAGCTTCCTGGACCACATGGGCTACCAGCCCGGCGACGTGGTGGAAGATACTGACTTCTCACTGACCTTCCACCGGGCGCTGGAGAGTGTGCTCTCGATCACGACGCGCAACTTCATGGGAGAAGGGGAAAAGCACTTCATCGACGTGGATACCCTGCCCGCTGAAGCACAGGACCAGTACCATTCAATCAAAGCCCAGATCGAGGCGACCTCGGTCGGCATTACCATTTCACCCATCGACGTGCTGATCAAGCGCATCGAGGCCGAACGCAAGCCGGAAGGTGGGTACTACAAAGTCGCCGAGGTGACCGGCCGCAGCAAGGTCCTGGCCTTTCACGACGATACCTACACGGTGGCCACTGTGGAATCACGCAGCAACAACGTCAACGAGATGTTCCGCCAGTTCAATGCCGGAGAGCGCGACGTGTTACTGATCAATACCAGCGGGGCCACGGGGGCTTCGGCCCATGCCTCACGGGATTTCGACGATCGCCGCCAGCGGGTGATGATCATTCACCAGGTGGAACTGAACGTCAACACCGAGATCCAAAAGCGCGGGCGCATCAACCGCACGGGACAGGTCCAACCGCCTGAGTACCGGTACCTCACCAGCGCAGTTCCGGCCGAATCCCGGCTCATGATGATGCTGAAAACCAAGCTGAAAAGCCTGGATGCCAACACGTCGTCCAACCAGAAAGCGACCTCTACGCAGGTAATTGCCGAGGACGTGATCAACAAGTACGGCGACGATGTGGTGTACGAACTGCTGATGGAAGACCGGGAATTGTCGGCCACGGTGGACATTCCCATCAACTCGGATACGGTCAAAGAAGGCATTGCCAACAAGTTCCTGGGTCGCGTGGCCATCCTGTCGGTGGCAGAACAGGAAAAGATCTATGACGACGTGCTGGAGCGCTACGGCAACTACGTGCAGACCCTCATCGACGAGGGGGACTACGACCTGGAGACGGAGTTCCTGAACCTGGAGGCCAAAACCATCAAAAAGCAGACGGTGGTCTTTGGGAAAGAGGGCGATTCCGCTTTTGCGGAAAACACCTACCTGGAAGAGTGCCTCTGCAATGTGTTGCGCAAGCCTATGAAGCGCGAGGCCGTGGAAGCGGAACTGCAAAAAACGTTGCAGGGCCTCCCGGCGCGGGACGTAAAAAAGCAGTTCCGGCAAAAGTTCGAGGATCACTATTCGGTCTGGTCCATGAAGCGCCTCAAACAGGTAGATCCGGAAGATCAGGAGCGCCTGGCCGAAGTAGAACAGGACAACCTGCACTACTACGAATGGGTCAACCAACTCATCGACCAGTTTACGATCGGTACGGCCTACGCCATGCCCATCAAAGCCGAGGGGGATTCTCAGGCCTACTCGCCCGGCATCTTCCTGGGTGTTCAACTCAATCCCAAGGCGAAAAACCCCTTCGCCCTTTCCTCCATGCTGTTCAACTTCGCCGTTGCTGATTCACGGGTGAAGCTGAGAATACCGGGTTCTAAAAAAGAATCGCTCTACGGGATTCTGGGTGCGTCTGCATTCATGAAAAACCGGGAACTGACGCTCCAGTATTGGGATTCGCAGATTCCGACCAAAAACCGAACCTCACGCTACATTCTGACCGGCAACCTTTTGCAGGCCTCTTCCTACGCCATCGGCAAAGTGATTCGCTTTACCACGGTGGAAGGCGAGATCAAAAAAGGGATTCTGCTATCGGAGAAGTTCGACCCGACCAAAAAAGAGGGCGGTTTCAAAGCCCGCATTCCGGTCCGTCGCGCCCTGCCGTTTCTGCAAGCAATGGTGACGACGAACGAGGTAATGGAAGCGGCCGACTATGACTTCGCCATCGTGCGCCAGTTCGGCGGGTTTCGCCTGCGGGTGCCGTCGTCGATGAAGAAAGGCGCGCAGTTCCTCAAGAACGAGGCCCTGCTCGCCCTGGTACAGTACGGGGAGTTTGTGAAGTACGACTCCTATGCTTTTGCGACCCTGACGGCGGACCTGACGGCGCTGGTGGATCTGCTGGAGCGGGACTACCAAATGTCGATGCTGGTGGATTCGCAAGAGGTGGAAGGCGACGATCCGGCCCTGGTGGACGATCCTAGCCCTCGGGAGGAACCGACCGCTACGTACCGGTTCCGTGCCACCAAACCCATGCAGGGAGCCGACACGCATCCGCTGCCCGGCTTTGTGGGCATGGAAGAGGTCAACGGCAAAACCATCCTGACCTATAAGCGCTACCTCTCCAACCGGGAACGGATCGGCTACGGCCTGGTGCCCGTCTTCCCGACGCTGGCAGACGCCTACCACTACTGGCTGATTGGCCTTACCGAAGCTGAGAAAGAGCGTATGCCCGAGCGGGTCAAAGCGGCCGTCGTGCCCGGCAACGCCGTGCAGACCCGTCAGTACCTCTCTGATCTGATCCTGGAAACCACGGCCGACGTGGGCAACATGGAGTTCATCTACGGCGACTGGACGCTGGCCCAACTGGCCGACCAACTCTATGCGCAATACCTGGGCAACAAACTGGAAGTCATCACCCTGGACCTTTTCGAAAAGCAACTCATCACTGTCCTCTCCTAGTCAATCATGGATACCAACCCAACAAGTCAACAGATCAACGAACAGGCCGGTAAGCTGGCCGAAGAGTTGATGCGCTTTCTCAAAATCACCAATCCCGCTGGGCAAGGAGACCCGAAAGCAGCCAAGGTCGACGTGGCGCAGGTGAAGAAAATCATCGCTGAAGAACTCCAGGGCCTGCAAATCACGGCCGATCACCTAAGTCCGGAACTGCTCAAAATGGTCAGTGCCGTGCAGCGGATCGAACTGGTGTTGCCCTCCGGCGACGTGGTGCCGGTACCGGGTGCCGGGGAAATTCCCGCATTTTTCAAAATCATCGACGATCTGCTGGTGGGCAACAACGTCTACCTGTACGGCGAAGCCGGAACCGGGAAAACGACCCTTGCCAAAGAGATCGGACGGGCACTCCAACGTCAGGTAGTGGTGGTGAGTTGCAACCAGTTCACGTCGACCATCGACCTGAAAGGCGGGCAGACCATCGAGGGCTACCAGGAAGGGTTGCTCATCGAGGCCTGGCGCGACGGAAAGATTCTGGTGCTGGACGAAATGCCCAAGCTGGACCCCAACACGGCCGGGATTCTCAACGAAGCCCTAGCCATGTCCGCCGACCAGGAGAAGCCGGATTACGTGCCCTCCATTCGCAACGGACGAGGGGTAGAAATCAAGAAACATCCGGACTTCTGCGTGATCGCCACCGGCAACACCACGGGGAAAGCGACCTCTCCCCGCTACGTGGGCAACAACAAGCTGGATCTCTCACTGATCGACCGTTTTACGGGTTCCTACTACCGAGTCGAGTTCAACCGGGACCTGGAGAAAAGCTTGCTGTTTTCGGCGGTCTATGAGATCTGCGATAAGATCCGTGACGGGCTGATCAGCTCCGGCGTCAAAGACGAAATCATGACGCTGCGCTTCATGCTCTCCTGCAACCGGATCTACCAGATCGAGATGGAGCGGGCCTTGGGCCAGCGCCCCGCTGTCAAAAACGGCAAAACCTTGAAAGACCACATTGATAGCTATTTCGAGGTCATGCCCAGTGATAAAGCCCTCTCGATCAAGCATACGATCGACTACGACGACTTTCTCAACACCTACCGGGGACCGAAGGAAATGCAGCGGTTCCGGCAGGAATACGGCGCGAAATCGACGCCGATCACCAACGACTGATAGGCACCTCCCCTCACAATGGTTACTCCAAAACTCATCATCGGTCCCGACGACAAGCTGTCCTTCGGATTTCAGAACATGAAGGCCCAGGTCGGCCTGCGTGTGCTGGAATTTGCCTCTGTGCAGGACTTTGTGGCCTGGGGAAACACGAGTCGCCAGAATGTGAACGGACGCAACTACAAGGTGCATCAGTCGCTGCGCGAAACCGCTCAATACTACATCGACAGAAAGGACGATTGGTTCGGTCTGCCTACGCCGGAAAGCCTGGAGGAACTGAATCAAATCGACCAGTACCGCTCCCCTCAGCTCATCGACGAGGCACAACAGGACATGTCCGACCAGCTGCGCCGACTAGCGTCCATGCAGACCTTCCTGGAAGCGCCTACCAAGAAAATGCGCTGGAACCCGTTCGGTATCGGCGTTTTCTCCTTCGACAAGGCCGCCACCGGCCTGCGGCCCTTGCTGTACAGCGAAGCGCTGGAAAAGCAGGTGAGCCGGGACGAAGTAGACTTCTCGCGGGAAGCGGACGGGATTCTGACGCTGAAAGCGGACGGATCGCCGGTCGAGAAAAAATTCGTCACGTCCGTACGCGACGTGTATGCGGCCTACGAAAAGGTACCGGTGGAAGGCCAGCACTTTGTGCTCTACATCCATGCCGGGGCCTCTTCTTCCGTGTCGGGGCCAGACATGGCCTTCAATGCGGCCGGGGTGATGGCGTTCGCGCAACTGCTGACCGAACAGGGCCACTCCGTCGAGATCAACACCCTGGTCGGAACCGTCTGCAAGAAGTCGAAAAAGCTGCGCCTGGCGAACGTGCGGGTGAAGGGATTCGACGATCCGCTGAACGTGAACGAGATCGCCAAAGTCGTGGCCGAGCCTAGCTTCTACCGCTGGAAGGGATTCAACGGCATGGTGGGGATGGCCAACTTCCTGAACGAAGCTCAGGAAGAGATGATGGGCAATGCCGCCCCGATTGAAACGATGCAGTGGTGCGTCAAGCAGTTCGAGCAGCGCCCCTTCTTTTTCTTCGGCCGGGTGTCCACCAGGCAGGCCACCCTGAGCCAACTCAACCGCTTGATCAACGATTTTTCTTCCAAAAACCCTCCAAGAGCATGATTCCGGTAAGCACCCACGAACGCAAGCGCATCATTGATCACCTGGAGGGGGAGGCCTACAAAACGTTTCTCCACAAACCTACCGGGCATCACTTCTATGACTTCAAGATTCTGGTCCACTTCGCGCATGAGGACATGGTATTTCTGCGCTATGTTGACGTGGACCTGCGTGACGACGATCGCCGGTACCGCTACCTGTGTTTCGACCGGGTATCGCTCGCCGCTACCGAGTGCCCCCTCCTGCTGGAGTCGGAGGAAGGACATGCTCAATTTGTCCTGAGCCTCCAATCTGTACATTCGATCACCTGGATTAACGGAGGTGTGCGATGAAGCGGAACAGCCTGTTTACGTCCAGTTACTTTCAACTCATCGACCTGTTCTGCCTGCGGCGGGACCTGGCGAACGAAGCCATTACCGGGTCCGGACAGGAGTCGATCGACGAAGCATACCGGGCGCTGTTTCACCAGTGTAAAGAACTGATTCCGAGCCTGCTGGAGCAAGGCGACCCGAACGGCCGGCACTTGCTGAATCTGCTCTCTGAAGTTGACAAACGCCTGGCGCTGCGGGTGCTGAACGAGATTCAGCTACGGCAGTCCATGATGCAGGAAAAAAACTACCCCTTCGAACGCTACATCGAGGAGCGCTTGCAGTCAGACCGCTGCATCTCAGATAAGAATTTCTTCCTGCGCTTTGTGCCGTTTTTCAAAATGATGCTGGACAAAGAGCCGGTCGGCTTTGTGCTGGATCTGGGTCCGGAGCGAAGCAACCTCTTGACGCTGCGTGAGCTGGTCGAATACGGGACCGGTGCCCGGCTGATTCTGTTCAAAACCGAGTCCCTGCGGTTTCCCAAAGAGGTATGGCACGAACTCTACCTGGAACTGGACTTCCGGCGCGAGACGCTGCGGGTCGTGGCACAGCGCGCCCAGAGCGGCTACGGCAAGCGGAAAACCCACTTCCTCTACGACGTGTTCACGCCGCTGGAGCAGGGAGAAGGGCAACTGAAAATCGACTCCAACGAAGCGAAACACCTCAACCAGGCCTGGGACCGGGTGCTTGGTCTGCTGGAGCAAAAGCAAGTGCAATTCGATTTGCTGGACGGGATTTTCGACCTGCGGGAGAAGCTGAAACTCCTGTTAGGCCAACACATCGGTTTCTAACCTCTTTTCATTTCTACAACCATGAACTACCAAGTAAAAGAACTGCTCAACGAACAATTCAATTTCGCGGCCGTGGTCATTCCAGAAGATCGCCAGCGCGAAGTGGAAGCGACGTTTGGCCTCCGTCTTAACCTGGCAGAAGGCGTGAAGCTGCTGCAACAGGAGACGGACAACTTTCAGCGCCAAGACCCGATTCACCACGAGATCGACGAAATGATCATGCAGGTGGTCGGCAAGTGGGGCCCTCTCCCCGATCCGGCCAACACGGACGAGCCGACCGGCGACGTGAGTCGGGAGACCGTACAGGAGGCCATTACGGCCCTGAGCGCGGCCGTGGAGTTTGTCGACACGGACGAGCGCCCTCAGTTCGAGGAAGCCGTAGCGGCCCTGTCTGCCATGCTGGAGTTCATTTAATCTTTCTGTCACCTGTCAATCATCATCAAAAACACGCATGTCACTGAAATCGAAATCCACGGCTGAACTGAAAGAAAGCCTGGAGGCCCAGAAGAAAGGCCTCACCAATACCCTGATTCCCGAGCCGCTGCGCAAGCGGATGGAGGGCGTCATTGCCGACATCGAAGCGGAACTGGCTTCGCGCAACGGTTCCGACAAAAAGGAACCCAAGCCTGCGCCTGCCAAAAAAACGCCGATCAAAAACGGCGGGAAGTCCAAGTCGAAAAAGCCGAACGTGAAAAAGGCGAAGGACGATACACCCGCGCCAGCGCCGAAAGCGCCAGCGCCGAAAAAGGAAGAGTCGGCCGCACGGGCCGCACGGAAGCGCGCCGCCAAACAAGTGAAGTACAACTTCAAAGACATGGACGTGGACGAGTGTAAGGCGTTCATTTCCAAAGTCAATCAGGAAAAGCGCGAAGCGCAACTGGAGAAGCTGCGTCAGGAAGCCATCGCGTCAGGAGTTCCGGCCGAGAAGGCCAACGCCATGACGTTGCAGGATTTCAACAAGACGCCCAAGCCTTCGGTGAAGCAGAAAACGGCCAAAGCCGTGGACTCCATCCTGAAAATGCAGGTCAGTAACCGGGTCAAAAAAGTAAAGGCGCCTGCTCCTGATCCGACCCAAAAGGAGGCGTTCACCAAAGAACTGGAGCAGCTGCGGGACGAAGCCAACGCCATCATTCAGAAGTACATCGAGAAGGTGACTTCGCAGTTGGCCGCTGATGAAATTGACCTGAGAAAGAAGTATTCTAAACCACAAGCCGCATAAAGCAACATGGCACTTCGACAATTTTCATACGAGTTGTGGCTACAACGCAACCGCATAAACTTTGACGATTTGCCTGACGAACTGAAAGCCGAGATCCACGTCCATCACCAGGCATTTCGTAAGCATGGGATGACGCCGGAACTGATTGCTTCGTCAGAGGAAATCGTAGAAAACCTGGAAGCCTGGCTCGACGAGTGGGAAGAAGAACCCGCTGCGCCCGCGCCAGCGCCGCCACCGGCAGCGCCTACCCCTACCCCTGCGCCCGCGCCGCAGCCGCAGCCGTCCAAACCGGCCGCAGCACCCGCGCCCAAACCGGCTCCTCAACAACCTGTGAACGTGACGGTCGCCCACAATGACCGGGTGTTCGAACGCATGTATGAAGAGGGCTGTACCTCCGGCATTTCGCTGGATACGTTACGTCGCTACGGATTCGATTTTGCCCGCTGGAAATCGCCCGACACGTACCGCACCCCGCATTTTGTGCTGACACGAGGCTTCTTCGGATTGACCAATTATCAACTTAAAAAAGGCTGAGAACCAGCCCCCTAATTCCAAAAAAATCATGTTTGACGCTGCCATGTTCCTGCGGATGGTTCCGCTGGAAACTATCGCCTCTACGCTCGGAGATCTACTCGCCAACCTGGGCGGTCACCTGGAAACCCTGCAAAAGGAACACAACATCACCGAAGGGGAAGTGCGCCTGATCGTGTTTCGCTACACCAACAAACAGGGCAAACTTTCGACCGGCTACAAGTACGTACACTCCCTGCCCCTGTCGCCTACGGAAGAGAAGTGTACGCTGCTGGCCGAACTCGACGCGAACGGCCAACCGATCGCTGACAAAATGGCCATCCATTCCGGCGAAAGCCTGGCTAAAACGCTGGTTAACGGGCTGAAGGCCGCATAAGGCAATGATTGCACAGCAAGCCCCTGTTTCGACCCTGGTCAATGTGCTCTGCGACCGCATGTTTCCGCACAACCGGATGCAGAAGCGGGACCGCATGTTCACGTTCCTCTGCCTGACGGTATGCCGGGCCGGGAACCTGAGTCTGGATCAGCTTTTCTCCGACCGCAGACACGCCACGGTCGAAGCACGGGCGCTGTGCTATTTCCTGATGCACCGGGAACAAGGCCTGACGGTGCGCGCCATCGCCGCCCGGTTCGGCACCTCGATCGGGGCCGTGTGGGACGGCATCGAGCGGTTCCGGCACATCACGGCGCAACCGCGCCTGTTTCAGGATTCCTATGCCGCCTATTTGGAAGCCCTGACTTCCCTGAAGGACTATCAAAAAACTTTAAACGACTGTTAGAATGCAAGATCAAGTCGCCAGTGCGCCCGACATAGGGGAATCTCCCCTGATCAGCGCCATGCCCACGGCAACGCCGACCGAAACCATTGTGGCCTCGGATGCCGACCCGCTGGAGTTGTCGCAGACCTTCACCCCGCCCGCTGGTCCCGGCAAACGTGCCACGAACAACACGCCCCCGCCCTCCTTCGAGTTCAACGAATCGGCCCTGATGGATGAAGAGGACGAGGGGGAAACCGGTGGGGATGCGTCCGGCCTGGGACAGGACCCTGGTGCCGATCCGGTGCTACCGGCTACGCCGACGGTCAATGCCACAACCAACCGGCAGCTTTCCAACTTCATCCTGGAAACGGTCGGCTACCTGGTGCCCGACGTGGCGTACCAGTACGCCAAGCTCGATGAAGAAGTGGTCGCGCAGGCCGAAACCCAAGGGGAACTCGCGGTCGGCACCCTGGATGAGATCCGGGAACTGAACGCACGGAACCGACGCACCCTGGAAATTTCCAAGGCGGATAAGGACTACCTGCGGGGGCCGCTGGAAGCGACCCTGCAAAGTTCGGAGATCAATGCCCCGCCCCACGTGCAGCTCATGATAGCGCTGGCCGTGATCATGGGCCGCATGTTGCTCCAGGCCCGGCAGATCCGGAAGGAAAACGAACGGATTCTGGCGAACCTCTACGAACTCAACTCGCGCCACAAACAGGTCAATGTAGACCAGCAGAAGCCGGAATAAGATGCAATACGCCGTCGAAACCCTTCTGGACAAACTCTATTGGCTGGAGTTGCCCCTGGCTTCGCACATCAACAAGCAAGGGGCTCAGTTCATCGCCAAATCAGTTCCGCTGGAGCGGCTGGAGCAGATCCGGCAACTGCGGGAGGCCATTGGCCTGTTGCAGCCCTCGCGCTCGATCGCTTCGCCCCTGACCGGCCTGCAAGTGGAAGAATTGCTCAAACTCAAACAGTAACCGACCCATGAAACGATTGCTCAACCCACTGGCCTTCTACCTGGTGCTGTCGCTGCTGGTGGGCTGCATCCACATGAAGCAGCCCAAGTTTTCACAGTCGCCCTACTACGAGACGGGCGATACGGTGGAACATCCGGTGATCGTGCAGGAAATGGCAGACGCTCGCGTACGCATCCTGTGGCGCTCGCTGGGCAATCGGCAGTACGAGGTATCGGCCTACGTGTTCGACACCGAGTACCAGCGGGTCCTGACCATGCGCGACACGACGCTGGTCATCTTTCGCAACCCTAATCTGTACTACCGTCGATGAAGGAAGGAGAACGTCAACCCATGCTGATGGTCGTTACGGGCCATCCCAAGGTAGGCAAGTCCTACCGCACGTTGCAGGAACTGCTGGCCCTGAAAGAAAAAGGGCGCAACATCCTCATTTTCGACACGAACCTGGAGGGGACGTTTGCGCAGTTTCCTACGATTGATTTCGACGTGGAAGCCGAGCGGGAACAGGACCGGGCCAAATGGGTGCGGCAGTTCCGGCCGGTGCCGGGTCGACCGGCCGAGATTCGCCGGGTCGTGCCCTTCACCAAGAGCGGCCAGCCCATGAGCCTGGATCAGAAGGCCACGACGTGCTATGACCTGATGAAGTTTTTTGAGGACGGGTGCCTGCTGCTGGAGGACGTGAACAACTACCTGACGGCCGCCGCCACCAAACACTTTGTCTCGTCGATCTGCACGTTTCGCCACCGTCGTCAGGACGTAATCATTCACTTGCAGGCGACTTCGGCCATCCCGCCCCGGTTGTGGCAGAACGTGACGTATCTGCGGATGCACCACGAATCCACGTCGGTCGACCGGATCAAGACCCGGCTTCCTAACTACCAGCTCAACAAGCTGGCTGAACTGCTGATCAACCGGGCCTACAACGCCGGATCGGTCTTTACTTGCCTCTACCTGGACATTCAGCACAACAAGATCCTGACGAAAGAGCCCTTCTTTCGCCAGGCGGTGCAGGACTATTTCATGCAGTTCCCCCGTGAACTGGATCGCATTGCCGGCCAGCGGGATCTTGAAGGCAAGAAGCTGTATGCCAACCGGCAACAGGCCCTGGAGGAAGAAACCAAGCGCCTGATCGCCGACTACCTGCCTGCTCCGGCCGTGTCACCCAAGGCCGGGAAGCAAGTGTCTATCACCTCAAAAAAACGAAGAAAAGCAAGCTGATGAGTTAGTGGATTGGATAGTTGATTGATACATCGGTTCTCCCCGTTTCCATTTGCGGGGGGGGCCGTTTTTTGTACTTTACACCTGAAAGCAAGTAAGCAGCTTCTCTATCTACCGTTACTCCATAAGCTGCTAGATTCCACACTTCATTCCGTGCTCCCCTTACGCCCTGTGAGGGGAGTTTTTTTGTAACTGAAGTTCAGTTGCAGGTCACAGTTTAGAGATCGCTAAACTCCCTAACAATTTTCTGCCTGCCCTTCAGGCGCTTAGCACGTCGCGCAGTAAATATCCTGTTCCAAATTTGGAACTGACGGGTATTTGTTCCAAATTTGGAACAGGCCTACCTATGACGGATTGGGAACAATCAACCAAGTGGCTGAAAATGAGTCTAAAACCAAATCACAGAACAATGTCCAAGAAAACGATCCAATGGCGGGGTGTCGAAATGACTCCGGAATGGCCTGACCAGATCCAAGCCGCCCAACAGCACACGCACACCCGTTACGCGGCCGGGGAACGACTGGAGCGGCTCCAGCATACGCACGAACCCATTCAGATCGGTGCTGACATGGTAGAACCGGAAAAACAGGCCTGTGGCGACTGTGGGGTGCTGCCCGGCGAATTGCACGTGTGGGGCTGTGATCAGGAGCGGTGTCCCAAGTGCTTAGGACAAGCCATCTCCTGTGCGTGTCAGTTGATTGGGGAACCGCAGGCGGAACTGGCCGAATCGTTTCAGTGGCAACCGGCCCTCCTGACCAAGCTGGATAAGCCAAGCCTCGACGGCGAAATAATCTACGTTGTACACGATTTCGACGGCGAAATCCTCTACAGGTCGGCTCCGACCCACCGGGAGTACGTCGCCATCCTGGGGCGCGGAAAAGTGGCCTGCAACCGCTTCGGACGGGTCGATCTGATCGGCAAGGGCGACTCTGCCCGCTTCGTCGGCCGGGAAGGCTACTGGCTGGCCTCCTAAAAACCGTACCAAAAACAGGTCCTTTTGCGGGTACCCCCCCAAAAAGGACCTGTTTTTCCCCATTTCATGTACCATTTTTTTACAAAACCAAATCACACAATCATGTTGAACATTCAAGAACTATCCAACGACGATTTGAAAGCACTGCTGACCCGCGTATTCGAGGAACTGTCCCGTCGCCAACTTGACGCCGAGGCGACTCAACTCGGGCTGGAGGTCGAAGCCAAGCATAAGATCCAACAAGCGGTGTTGCGTGAAGAGGCGCAAATCAAGCGGGAAGAAGCCGACCGGTTGGCACGGGAGGCTGCTGCCCAAGTGAGAGCGGAGGAAGAGAAAAAGCGCCAAGCGGAGAAAGAGGAACAGCTACGGAAAGAAAAGCTGAAACAGCAAAGGATGTGGCAGAAGCAAAAGGAACAGGCCGAAGCGGTCGATGTGCTGATCAACGAAGGTCCTGTGAGCATTTCCGTCTGGTCGCCTGATTCATCAGGAAAGAACGATAAACGGGTCTATGTCAACGTGGAGAAGAGTCGGCGGCGGCAGGTGGCCTGCCTTTACGTGACAGGCAATGCCAAAAAGGTGCCGGGCAGTTTTGAGTTCGACGAGCGCTATCTAAAAGGAGACTCCCTCAACGGGGAGCGCCGGAAAACGGCGGAAACGCTCAAAAAGGTGCTCGCCGAAATCGGAGACTATTGGCTCAACGTCCGCATCAACGTGGAGGAAGCGAGGAAGTACCAAGGAGAAGGAGGGCAAGATGCCTAATGCACAGCCCCCGAAAGGAGTGGTCGATCATGGAAACGGAACCTACACCGTTTCCATGACTACCCCCCTCTCCCCCGCTTCGCTGGCACCCGCCTACGGGCTTTTTCACAAGGATCGACTGGTTCGGGTGTACGCATGGATGTTTAAGGGGGAGGCCATTGACGAGGAAGCCTACCTGGAAAGAATCAAGGCGCGCTGGCGGGTTCCTTCTACCTCGGTTCGGCAGATTACGCTGCTGGAGTGGTTCGACTACCAGACCAGGAAAGAAATGAAGCTTCTGAAAGGTTCACCCAGGGAAGCGCAATTCCGCGAAAGCAACAGCTTTCCGCGATGGGCACAGCAAAAGGGATGGGAATCCCAAGAACAGTTCGAGTTTAAAATGTGGCGTAAACACTGGAATTTCTAATCATGAAAAAGCTAATTGATAAAGCGAAAGCAAAGGAAACTTTTCACCGGTTGATAGCGATTGAACGGCACGTTGACGGAGGGTTTGTGATGACTGATTTTGAGCGCGTGTATCACCTGTCGGACAAGGAGTCTTGGGACGGTGATCATTTTCATTCTCAATCCGTATGGGCGCACAATCAGTCGTGGCTGCTCTACGAAGTAGATGACTCCTTTACCCTTCCCGGCTGGTTTGATCCGGCGCTATACCAGCGCGTCATGAGCGACAAACAACGCGCTCCCTTTGTAGAAGGAGACGGGTTTTGCTATACCCCCTATTTCAATGGGTATACCGGAGGCCATTGGTACGCCAATAACGCCCTGGAAGCGGTTCGGTGTTGCCGGATGCTCTTGAATCCACTGTGGGACATTGCCCTAACGCCCATGCGCTTGGTCTACGACAATGGTGCAATCGGTATTGCGAACAAGGCCATGCAGATATGGAAGCACGTTGATACGTACTTCCTGACTTTTAACGGCTCCGATAGGGAGAAGCGGTGCAACCTTGAAAAGTTCAGTAAGGAAGCGTTGACGCTGATCAAGTTCGCTACCGATTCACAGCCCAAATGGAGAAATAACAAGCGCTGGACCCACCTACTGCACTTTGAAGGAGAGATCGGAGCGTTTCGGACCGTGCTGGAGACTACGCATGGTAGTACGACCGAATGGGTGGAGCAAGCCGAGGCAGGAGACTACTACCTGATCAAACAGAATTGGGCAGGCATGTACGGCGGAGAAGGCGATGGCGGCGAATCCTACTTCGTGTTTGAGAGTAAAAGGGAGCTTGAAATCTACCTGAATGAATTTCAACAGAAGTGTTACCCATCACAAGCATAATGCTATACGAAGTAGGCAAACCGTTTCCTGATGAGCGGTTCCGTCACCACGGCCAAGGAGCCGTGGTGACGTTTCATCAGGCAGGATTCGACGTGATCGGTCTGATGGACCGGCCCACGTCCGAGGAAGTCAAGACCTGGAAAAAGGGAAAGCTGCGGTACGGCCTCCACGTCGTAGAAGCGATTCCCTTTTTCATTTTGGACTTCCGCTGGCCGCTTCCCTTCTCACTGGACGCACCGAGCAATGCGTTCAAGGTGCAGGGGATTGACCAGTGGTCGATCGGGCAAGGGAACCTGACGAATCTGTTCCTGATCGACCGCACCACGTACAAGCTGCAAGCCATGCGCGCCATTGGCATCGAGCCATCGCTGGCTCAGTCCTTTCGCACCGCGTTACTCACGCAGCGCGATAGCTACGGCAGTCTGCAAGCGGTGGATCGCAAGACGACCGAGCTTTACCAGCGCTATTCTACCGAAGACATGATCCAAAAGACCCGAATGCACACCCTATGAGCACATACGAACAAGAAAAAGAGCGCCTGCGGGAATGGTTGCAACGGCCGGAGCGCCGCAAGCTGATCAACCTCAGCGGCATCGAGCAGCGAAGCGGGGTGCCCGCCAGCACCCTGAAAAACTGGCTCAACGGCCGCAACATTGAACCGAAACACGTGCAGGCCGTCGTGACCCTCCTGAGCACGTGGCTAGGCTATCCTTCACCCCACAATCCCTACTGAGATGGAACCGATTCAATTTGACAGTGTAGATGAAATGCTGGAGCGCCTGCCCTTCGTGGCCCGAACCGAAGAGGGGGAAGTGGTGGTCGATCTGGGGAAGCACACCGAGAAACTACTGGCAAACCAACAAATACCCCTCCAGGAGCGGTTGTTCTACCTGCGGTGGATCTTGCTAGCGCAACTGGAAGTCATGCAGATCCGGATCGAGCAGGAGCCGGACCGGGAGAAAGCGTTGAAGTGGCAATGTTTTGCCACGGTGAATCGCCTCTACCACGTGCTGCACGAGGAATTAATGGCCCTGGATCGAGAGGACCCGCGCTTTCAGGAAGGGCTTTGGGTGCTGATCAAGCTAATAATGCCAATTGCTAAGGACCTTGAAGAGTAAGCGCCTCAGTCAGATCCGGATGGATTCCACCTGCTGAAGCGAGAGGTGCGTTGGCGCATTGTCGTCAGGGTATCGCCAAGCACTGATAAATCATCTGATAGAAAGTAATTCACGGCGGGAATGAAGCCCCACAACGTCATCACCAGCAGGTAATCCTCCAGTTCCGGCATCTGCTCAAAATAGCCCTTCAGCGAAATCCGCTGATGCAGATTTAAATCGAAATACCTCAACTCTGAATCGTTCATGTATCAAATCAAATTAGACAATTTCCCCCAGGAAACGCTGTTTTCCGAACAGGACGTGCGGCGCTTCCTGCAAAGCTATCAAGTTCATACGCCGATCGACTTTGACCTGGCTGATCTGCGCGAAGGCACTCACCAGCGCCGTGCCACCACGATTTTCACGATTTTTAGGAGGGGCATCGACCGCTACGGAGTCCACCTGGAGGTGGAGAAGCTACCGGCCAGCGCCCCGCGCTACCAGTCCATTGCTTGCCTGACCGAATCCCAGGTCCGCGAGTGGATCGCTCCATTTCTGCCCGGCGTGACTAAAATTAGCTGGCACAGCCCATTGGACGAAACCGGCGACGAAAGCTGGTCCCGCAGTGACGACTATTGGGAGATACGCAAGCTGGACAAATTCACCCGCAGGTCCGACGTGGTGGTGTGCCTCTACCGGGACGGGCAGATCCGCATCGAGGACGAACAGATTCACGTCACTCCCCGCTGGTTCTTCACCTTGTTGAACCTGTTGATTGTCCCGTAACTTTAGTGGATTCAGAACCAAACGTGTTTGCTATGACCATCCAACGTGCTGCCCATCAATCGCTGTATGGGCGTTTTATGAGCTACTGGTATCATCCTGACCTGGGCCTGAGCCTACGTCATCACAAGGGTGCGGAAGAACGCAAGGGGACCATCCAAGCGGTTGAGATTCACCGGAACTTTTGCCTTCTCCACGTGGTGCGTTTTGGCTACCACAATGACGTGATTCAGCTTACCTCGGATGAGGAAATAGCGTTGCACCAACCTAATTTTGAAGATCGCTACAAGCAAATGCCCGCTCAAAACGTCGAACAGTCTAACCTTCGGGCCAAACGAATTACCCAGGTGCCCATGCCGCAACGGGCCTATCATGCACTACGTGACCTTGGCGTGGTGCACATCAATGATCTGGTCAGGGTGAGTGAGTACCAGCTTACATTGGCCCGGAACTGTGGCCCCAACACCATCGCTGCTATCAAGGAGGTAGCCCTGCAAGCAGGAATAGAATTGCTTCCTTGAGAACCAGATAACCGCCCGGCACTCGTCGGTGCTTCTGCGCTTTTCCAGCCTCTTTTCGCCCCGTGCGGAAGGAGGTTTTTTTGTGCCCACAACACTCGCCAACCTAAAAAGGCGCACGTTCTCAAAATAATCTTACCAGCCAGTCTAAAAAGCCCGCTGAAAGTTCCGAACAAGATTCCGAACAGCGCCCGGCCTTTGGGGTGAAAAGGGCCTTAAAACCGTGTTCAGGCCTTGTTCAGGGTTCATTGACGGGGGGGGTGTAAGGTGGACTCGTGTGGTTGTGACAACCAACTTTGTAGCACTGATAATTATTTCAATAATCCTAAAACAGACATGAACGAGAAAGTTAAATCTGCCCTGATCATGGCCGCAGTCGTCCTGGTTGTACTGGCCATCTACGATGTATTCGTGAAAGAGCATCTGGCAAAGAAAATCTCTGCCTAAGAAGCGTAGACCTCACTAAGACAGAAGACTAGAAGATCACGGACACGATTATGATCTCGCGTTCGTGCTTTCCCTCACCCTTCTTTGATCATCATTCCTCATGAATCGCAAAAATTTTTCCCTCAAAGCCAAAACCCTGGCCGATTACCGTAAAGAAGGCGAAGCCGCTTTCTCTGCATTCTACGGTACGAACGACGCTGAATTTTCCCGCTACGATGGCGAAGGCCCGTACGCAGCCGGACAACAGCGTTCAGCCGCTGGCGTTGGAACCATCCAAGCCGCACAGCGCTCGATTTCCATCAAAATTACCAACGGTCACGCAACAGACGCTGCGCTGGTGACTCTGTTCGGTGCTTACTCGCAGGCCAGCCTGGGCAACTTCGGAAACCCGGCTTCTGTGACCATCACGTCTGACACGATTCCTTACGGTCAGATCCTGTCGCAGTCTTCGAGCAACCCGTTCCTGGTACGTGGTGTGAAAATGGTGTTCGGTGGTACGGACAAAATCGCTCAGCTCAACGAAGTGTTGACGTTGGCCGCTACGGATCTGACCGGTCGCACGACCAGCCAGCCGTATTTCCCCAACATGGCGTTCAGCCCGAACCAGCAGTCGCAGGACATCATCGAAGACAAAGAGTTTGAGTTCCTGGTAGACGGAAGCAGCTCGATCAAATTCAACTTGGCCGCTCAGACCAACGTGAAGATGATCTTCTTCATCACGGCGAAAACCGACCTTTCTCGCATGGCCCTTGGAAAAGCGCCCCTGAGCGTAACCAACGCCGAGGCCCCCCTGGCCAGCAAGAACCCGACCCTGATCGTGAAACGGTAGTTTGAAATAGATTGGCTCGCGCTAGGCACTCCCCTTCTCTTCTGCTAGTACCTGGTTGTTTGGAAGTAGTCATGGTGTCATAGAGTGATCTGAATACATGAAGGGGAGCGCCTAGCGAGCCAATCAAAAACATACCTCTCACGCAGTAACATGGTGTTGAAACAGGGGCAGGAGCCGCATTTGAGGCGTCTGCCCCTTTTTTTTTAAGAAAATCATGAGTGAACACAAACTCTTAATTCGCCTCAACCTCGTCCTGGTCGTGCTCTCGATCCTGTCGGTGTTGATCTCCCTGTATTTCCGCTACCAAGACTCGAAACCTGCCCAATCATGAAACCTGCCTATCTCTCTCCTGGGAACGACGTAGCGCGCACGGTCGCCTACATCGCCGCCCACAACGTAGCGGGCGTCAGCACCCTGGTGCAGCGCCACGGCTACGACGCACCAGCTTCGGGTGAAGAAGCCTACCTGATGCTGGTCAACATGCTGGCTGAAGGGGACGAATCGACGGTCGACCTGATCATGTCGATTCATCCGGACTTTGAGGTGATCTCCGACGTGATCCGGAACGAATACGCTCACTTCGACGGAAAATCCGCAGAAGCGGCCGTCATCACACCCTACGAACAGATCGCCCGGCTCCTGGTCAATCCCCGGTCGCGCCGGGACGTGGTAAGCCTGCTGGTTCGCTACGGTCACGATCTGCCCGCTTCAGCCCCCATGTCGGAGGTAGTGCAGGCGGTCAGCGAAGAAGTCAACGAGGGCAACGCCTCGTTCGGAGCGGATCTGGAAATGCTCATCGCAGAGCGGCACTACTCCGGTTTTGACGTGGCCGGTCTGGTGGGTGGACTTGCGGGCGGCATTGGACAGGTTGCCACGGCCTTTTCGCAGAAGGCCATCAATCGCGGCCAGGCGGAGCAAAACCGCACCAACCTGATCCTGTCGGTGCTCGACCAGCAAAAGCAGCAGTCGCAGCAAAAGACCGCCTCCAGCAACACGCTCATGTGGCTGGTGGGGGGATTTCTGGCCCTGATTCTGATCCTGGGTACGGTAGTAATGGTCCTCAAAAACAAGAAGTAGCATGTTTCAGACGCTCATCATTTCGGCCGATGAACTGGATTCGCACCTCAATTACGAGGGTGCCAGTCGCGCCATCAGCCGGTCCGTGGCGGGCACGACGACGACGCCACCGCCGACCACGACGCAGCCGACGATTTCGCGCAGCAGTGTGCTGCCAACCCGTACGGTCACCCGAACGACCGCGACGGCGACCCGTTCCATTGCGGCCCCAGAAGCCGCTCCCGCCTCGGCACCGGCCGCACCTGCGGCACCGGCCGCAGCGGGGCGCTTGATCGACCCAACGCTGCTCGGCGGCGGCGGGGGATGGGGCGTTTCTGACACGTCGGAAGAAACACCGGCCGCACCGGCCGCACCGGCACCAGACGCTACGTCGGGGCCGGATTACCTGAAGTGGGGCCTGATCGGCGGCGGGGTGCTGGTGGTCATGGTATTCCTGCTAATCGCACTGAAAATCTTTAAAAGCAAATAATATGTGTGGATGCAAATCAACGCACCTGAACTACCTGGGTGATCCTGGCATGGGAGTGGCGGCAGCGGCCTCAGTGCTGTTGCACGGCCAACGCTACGATGTGCTCATTCAGGACGAAGAACACTCGTCCTATACCGGCAACATCAAAAAGGCCGGAATCCTGAAAAACGGCAAGGTCGTGATCCTGACCGACGAAAAAGAAGAAGGCGGTTACCGGACGTGGCTCAACGATCAGCCCCTGGGCGGTCTGATCGACATGTACGTGGTCGACGGCGTGGCCCACGGGGTCAACGACAAGGGCTGGTACTACAAAAACGAAGGCTACGGATGGGACGGCGGCACCTGGGAGGAGTTCAAAAAGGCGACGGAAACCCACAAAGCCAACCGTGCCAAGTACAGCGCCGAATACGATGCAGCCGTGGCTAAAATCAAGGCGCTGGCCGCTCCGTCCGGATCTGTGCTCTCGTCGCTTCCGCAAGGGCTGGCCCTGAAGGAAGCGGCCAATGCGTCGGTGGCACCGGCTGGTGTCGGCACCGGCAAAATGCAGGCCCCGTCGACCGGCAGCAGCACGATGCTCTGGCTCGGGATCGGCGGCGGGGTGCTCCTACTCGGCCTGGTCCTCTTCTTCATTCTTCGCAAAAAACGCTAAACCCCCAACGCTTATGTGTGGATGCAATGCACATCTCAATTACGACGGCGGCACGGGCGCTGACCTGCTGTTGCAAGGCCTGCTCAACGACGTGAATCCGCAAGTGGTTTCCCTGCGGGAAGCGTCGGAACATGATCAGTTCCTCGGAATCGGCAAAGGCAAAGGCTTTCTCGGCCTGGGCAAAAAGTCCGATGGTACCCCTACGGAAGTCTCCAAAGCCTTCAACGAACGCGGCCTGTTCGGCGCGCTCGGACAAATGACCGGCCTGTCTACCAACGCTGGCGCAGAGCGCCGGGACGAACGACGCGACCTGAAAATGGATGAACGGCAGGCCAACATCGACGCGCTGCGAGGCCAGAACCAGGTGCTTGACATGCTGTTGCCGGGCGCTGCTGATCCGGTCACGGCCGGAGGCAGCAACGAACGCCAGATCGGGGGAGATCAGGGAGTCGGCGGGGTGCCGGTGCTCTGGCTCGGGATCGGCGGCGGCGCGCTGGTGCTGATCGTGTTTGTGGTGATTCTGGTGGCGACGCGCAAGTAAGGCTATGTACGAGAACACAACTCCGTTCCTCTCCGACGATTCGCAAGAGCTGATGCAAATGGTGGTGCAGCACCTGGTTGCGCCGAAAGCGGAAACGCCGGAAGAGAAGAAACAACGCACCGTCGCGGCCTACTCCCAAGTGCGCGCCTGGCTCGATGCGCGCATGTTGCCAGCTACCGAAGAAAACGTGCTGGCTTACAAGCAAGAAACCGACCAGCCCGCCCCTTGGGTGCAATACATCACCTGGGCCCTGCTGGTAGGCATTATCCTCATTCTCATTCTCAAAAAGTAAAAAGCAAATGTCGTTAGTCGCTGAAAAAGAAAAGAAAGCATTTGGTGATACCGCCGTGGGTGGCTTCATCAACGGTGGTGGCCTGGGTTCGCTGATCAACGTGGTCTCGGACGTAGTGAAGCCCAAAAGCAACACGGCCGACACCAATTACCAGTTCAATGCGCCGAAAGACGAGCCGAAGACGATCCTGGGTCTGCCTCAGTACGCCTTCTATGCCGGTCTGGTGATTGTGCTGCTGATGGTGTTTCTGGTGGTCCGCAAGATGATGAAAAAGTAGCCCGGCGCTGCACGTGAACCCAATTCAAAACCTAACCAGAAGAAGCGTCAAAACCACGATCACCCTGGCCGTTGAGTCAGTCCTCCTGGTGGCGCTTCTCTGGTTTCTACTTCAACTCTTCCGTGGGAAAAATTTTACAGTTGGACGGACATCCCTGCGAATTACGCCTCCTGGTGACTTCGCCCTATAAGGGCAAGGTGACCGTGATCGGCTTTGATCAGGATGATCTGCAAAGCATTTACTTCCGTCGCACGGTTCCGCTCGATGAGCCGGTCGAAACGCTGATCTTCCCCCTGCCCCTCGCGCCGCAGCGCCTCGGCATTACGTTCGATGAGGCCACGACCCGGCCGACGATCGAGAAGGTAGAACAGTCCGACCTGATTCACGAGCAGGCCGGTTGGGACGAAGAACTGCAAGACCTGGTGGATTTTGCCCAATGGATCGTTCGCCGGTTGCACCGGCTCTCGGCCTCCCGGCCGGATCGCCTCTACACGTCCCGTCAGGGGCGACACCTGCTCAACCTCTTTGCCGACCGGATCATTGATCGGGAAGGCAAAGCCCTGGCGACGCCAGCGCGGGTATCGCGTTTGACGGGCGTGATCGAGGCTTCTCGCAAGATGATGGCACCCTACACGCTGCCGATGCGCCTGTTTGTTCTGCTCCACGAGTACATGCACTACCGTCTGAAAACGACCGACGAAACGCAAGCCGATCTGGGCGCGCTGCGGGTGTTCATGGCCCTGGGGTATTCGGCTACGGAAGCGATGTACGCGACGGTGAAAGTGCTGCCCGACGTGGAGCGCAACCGGGAGCGGGTCGATGCCATCATGACCTACCTGTATGAATACGACGAAAAATACCGCAAACCTTTTTACGAACATCTCTGATGCCAACCCAACTGCATAAAGTGCTGGCCCTGTCGCTGGTCAACGCCTGCACCGAACCTCTGCCCCTGAAACTGTTCGAGGGCAAACCCCTGACCACAACGATTGAAAAGCGCCAGGTGATCGCTACGCCGGTCGAGACGTTCGACCTGGTGGTCGATCCGCTCACGCACCGGGGCTACGCCTCCTGCATTGCCGACAACTCGCTCCAGGTGATCGACACTCAGAACCAGACCTTGCTGGCTTCTGTGGCGCTGCCGGTCTTCCCGATGCTGGTCCGTCTGACGACCAACAACCGGGCGCTGGTGATGCACAACACCGATAACATTTCGGTGGTGAACACGCTCACCAACACGGTGCTCAACTTCGCCATCGGCAACTCGAACCGCAACGTCGACCTGCTGCCGGTCGATGGGCGCCTGTTCCTTCGTCAGGACGACGGGGTGGGCAACACCCGCTACGTGCGCGCTTACAACGACATGGGGGGCAACACCTTCACGGGAGCGGTCACCATCGACCTGGGTGCAGGCGTGCAGGGCAACCAGCTCATGCAGACCAACGGCAAAGTGTTTGCCAACGCCGGGGCGTTTCTGAAGATCATCAACGCCTACACGAACGCGCTGGCGACGCTGCCGGTGACCTACAACATCGACTACATGACGGCGGTCGGTGGTTCCGGCAAAGTCTACCTGCTGCACAAGAATGACAACAAGGTGACTCGCGTTTTGACGGCCACCAATGCCATTGACCAGGTGTGGAGCCTGCCGCCGATTCAGCCTCGCTTTGCCGTCGTCGACGGGGATTACCTCTGGATTGCCGGGTCGACCGCAACCAACGGCCTGGTGCGCCTCAATACCGTGACCGGCGAGGTTACGCAACTGGAGGTGAGTCAGTACGTGCTGGACCTGGTGACTTCACCGGAATACGTGCTGGCCGTGACCGGCTCCAGTCTGTCGGGTGCTTCCACCAACAACTACCTGCGCGCCTGGCTGAAACGGGATCTGCGTCAGAAAGACGACGAATACCTGGGGGTGCATCTGGACAACGCCAAGCAACAGCAGGGCTTCATCGAGACGCAATTGGCCTACGCCGACGAGCACTTTTTCCTGCACAACCTTCAGGGGGTGCTGCCGATTCGCGTTCGGGATGGGTACATGGCCGTCAAGCAGGGAGGCCTGACGCCGGAACAACTCAACGACGTGCTGGAGAAGGAGCCGATCGCCATCAAGGGGCTGCGGATCTCGACCAACAAGGTGGAGCAGTTCAGCAATCCGCTCTACATCAACCGTCAGGACATTTCCGGAGCCACGGAGCGCTACGTGGTCAATGTCTCGCAGTACGTCAACATTTTCGCCAAGAACCTGATCATCGAAGTGCCCCTGGAAGAAGCGGGCTTTAAATCCTTCGATTGGGAGCTGGTGCCCGAATCCAACACGCTGGTGCAGATCATGTACGACACGCAGGTTCGTCCCGGCGACTTCATTCGCCAGGTGATCGAGTCGCCGATCAAAATCACCCGCAGTAACCCCATTCGCCGCAAATAAGCTATGTCCAAGCCAAGTTTTCTCAAAGCGTTTGCGCGCACGGTCGCCTGGGAGGGAGGTTTCCAGAATGATCCGGACGATAGGGGGAATTACTGCGGAGGTAAGCTGATCGGCACCTCGCACGGGATTTCGGCTGCGGCCTGGAAAGGCGAACTCGGACGCTGCCCCACGGAAGGGGAAATGCGCGCCCTGGGCAAGTCGGACGCAGAGCGGTTCTTCCTTAAAAACTACTGGAACGTGCTGAAAGGCGACCAGCTTCCAAGTCAGGAACTGGCCGACATACTGGTGGATTGGGGCTGGATCTCCGGCCCCGGCACGGCGGTGAAGGGGCTGCAAAAGGCCCTCAACGCAATGGGGGAAAAACTCGTCGTCGACGGCGGCATTGGCCCCAAAACCCTGACGGCGCTGTACCGGCATGATCCGGCCGACGTGACCGCTCAGGTGTTCTACCTGCGGCGCGCCGACATTGACCGCATTGTGACGGAAGATCCGACCCAGCAGAAATTCTACAAGGGATGGATGAACCGGCTGGAGAGTTTTTTTCCGAAGGGGTCAGCATAGTCCAAGCGCATAAGAAACTGAGCGCACTCGCCCTGGTTGCTGGCCTGCTCACCCTGGGGGCACTGATTTATCTACTCAAAAAGAAGTGATACACATGAAAAACCTGATCAATCCGACTCAATCGGTTCCTTCTACCGCCTCCACGGCGGCGGCATGGATTGAGTGGCATAAAGCGCTTCGCGCCCGGTATGGCAAGCCGACTGCCAACCAACTTTTCCTGGAGGCCTGGCAAAAGCGCCAGAAAGCCGGTTTTCTGGGCCTTAACGACGCGAACACCGTCGAGTTAAGGGATTACCTCAAAAAAGAGGGCATCACGCTGGAGAACGGCGCATTGGACTTCACCGAGGACCTGATGGATACGGTGGAGGGCTGGCTCTCGTTCGGCTCCAACCTGGGCAAGTTCCTCACCCTGGCCGTGGTGGTGGTGCTTTTGCTTCTGCTGGTGCCGCTGGCCTTGCAGATCGGCCGCAACCCGAAACTGATTCTTGACGCTGCCAAAACCTTTCGCCCTGGACTATGAAACTGAAACTGCCTCAAATTCCCAAAAAAATGGTGCTGCCGGTGACCGTGGTGGTCCTGGTGGTGGTGCTGGTGCTGGTGTACCTCTCGATCCGGACCCGGCAACGCAAGAAAAAAGAAGTGGACCTGATCCGCACGATCATCTCGACCGGCGTCGGACAGGACGGCAAAGACCTGGGGTCGGTGCTGGTGGGCGTGAAGCCCGCTGCCAACTTCGACCCGCGCCCTGCGGCCGAACAGATCTACGGCGCGAAGGGCTTCTTCAACGATGACGAAGAAGCCGTGTACGAAGCCCTGGGAGGCCTCTACCGCGAACAGATCGCAGCGGTCAACACCTACTTCGTGCAACGCTACGGCCTGACGCTCGATGCGTTCCTGAAGTCGTTCCTGTCCGGCACCGAATACCAGCGTGTGCAAAGCATCCTTGATCATTCTTACTCTGCATAATTCTTAACTACCGTGAAAAAAACCGACCTCTTTCTTCTTTTCGTGCTGCTGGCTGGCCTGGCGTATGTGCTCTACCTACGCAAGAAAAAAGCCGATCCTTCTGCCTCTGATGATCTCATTGCCAAGGAAGCGCCGATCGAGATTGTGCAGGAATCCGGAGACGAATTTGCGTTGCGCCCCGGCTCGACGGGTGATAACGTCAAGCGGCTCCAGATCTACCTGATGCGCAATTTCGGCATGATCGACGGCTTCCAGGTGAACGGTGTCTACGACACGGCCACCACGGAAATGGTCAGTCGCTACCTCTACCGGCAACGGATCAGCCGGGGCTACTTCGAGAAGACGGGGATGGACCTCATCAAACTCTAATGCTCATGTCAAAAAGTCTCAAGCAATACCAACAGGACGAGCAGCGCCAGCGCGACGCCATCAAAAAGCTCCGTGCTGCCATTCAGTCACACAAAACCACGGCGGGCTACCGCGCCAAAAAAGAAGCGGCCCTGGAGAAGATGATCACCCTGAAGGATCAGCTACTCCAGGCCCTCGACGGGCAAAAGCGCCTGGCCGGGCACATCAAAACGCTGAAGGCCTTCATCGCTGAGGCCCATGCGCTGCCCGCCGATGCCGCCGATCGCAAGCGCAAGGCGCTGCGGCCCGGCAAGCGGATTTCGAAAAAGACGGGCAAGCCCTATTGGGAATCACGTCAGAACCGCTCCGACTACGACCCGAAAAAGAAAATCTAACCCCTTTCAAACGCTCAGAATAACATGGCTCAGACGGACCCCAATCCGAACTTCCTCAACCGCCTGCTCAACAAAGCAGATCAGGTCATTGGTGACGAGGGCTTCAAAACCGACGTACGGGTAGAACTCGGCAACGACCTCTACTACAAGCTGTTTGCGACCATCGTCGCGGCCGGTATCGCCCTGGCCGTGATCGTAATGACGGTGCAGACCCTGAAAAAATAACCGGAAGTCTCCGATACGGCCCACGGCCGCACCGGGCGCTAACCGTCAGTCGAACTCAATCTACCGCCTCTGCTTTACGTCTCCCGCAAAGCAGAGGCGGCCCAACCGATCAAGACAATGAACACGAACTCGCCTCTATTCTCGCCCCAGGAGTGGGGCCCTATTCAACTTGACGACCAACAGACCTACACCTTTCCGGACGGTTTTGCGGGCTTTAGCCTGGCGGCGGGACAAGCCTACACCATCATCAAGGACGGTGTAGAGTTCACCCAACCAGGCGTGTTTACGCTGCCCATGCTCCCCAACCGGCCGGGGGGGTGGAAGGGCTGTGCTGTACGGGCAGAAGGTGGTCCGATCACCATCATTCGCTTCTACTAACCTCCGGCTCTCATGTTTGGCGGCGCACAGGGATTTGGGACTTCCTCCAGCAACATAGGCACTCAAGGAGCAAAAACTGCGGGCAACCTGGTCATGGAAAGCATGAACCAGATGATGCAACAGGTGGCCGCTGCGGTGGAAGAGATGACCCACGGCTACGTCGAGGAGTTGAAAGCGGGAGTCGCGGCCGAGGGGGATTCCCTTGCCAAGCTGCTGGCCCGCATTTGTGCGTTGGAAACGTCCCTGGACAACGTGCATACCCTGCTGGCGACCGACGACGAATTGCTGGACGAATGGCAGGAGGTGGTCAATGCCATCAAGGCCAACAAAAGCCTACTCACGTTGCTGACCAACCGGCCTGCCCCCCAGATCGTCGTCACCCGCTTTCACCAGCACACCCGCAGCGGGCTGCTGCAACTCGTCGACGAGCTGGTACCGCTTCCGTCTGCGGCCGTGGGCAGTGACGCCGATCCCACCAAAGGGGTACAGGTCTACGTCGGCTCCAGCTTCAAGACGCCGAACCTCTACACGGTCTCTCCGGACGGTACGACGGTGACGCTGAAGAAGGCGATGGGCCTGACTGTGCTCAACACCACGGTCTATTTCATTTATCAGGAAAAGCGCCCTGCCTTGTAGGGTGCGCAACAATTTAAACCAAGACAAGCATGTTCGGAATACTCGGTTTTGCAGGTCAGGGAGGTCCTGGCAGTGGGGGCGGTAGCGTTACGACGCACTCACAACTCAAAGGCATTTTGGGAATTGGCGATCGGCACCTGAATCAGGAACTGCTCGATAAGCTGGTCGCTGACTACTACGATGCGCCGCAGCTCACGTCCCTGTCGAATCCCTTCGGTGGCACCAAGGAAGTAGGCCAGCGGATCAGCGGCAATTTTGTCCTCAACTTCGGGGTCTCTTACCGGGATAACGTGCTCGATGCCGCCAATTCCGGTACGTTCTCCACCAACCAGGGCGGTTGGTTTACGGCCGGTCCCGGTGCCTTCAACCTGAAGACGGCGGCACTGAGCCGCACGTTTACGACCGATGGCCAGGTCGGCTTCGATGCGGTGGCCACCATGACCATTTCGCTGGTCGGCAAGAACACCAACAACCAGAACACCAACACGCGCACCATTTCTGTGCCCTGGTACGCTCGCCCCTACTACGGGGTGTCTAACCTGGAATTTCTTGCGACGCCAGCCGACCTGACCAACCTGGGCAACTCGCGCCTCGATGCCGACCGGAAGGGCGATTTCAACTTCGTCGGGGGGGGGTACAGTTACGTGGCGCTGCCGGTGCTGTTCTCCTTCACCGGGATGCAGCTTAAACAGCTTCAGAACGGCGCAGAAGGCTTCGACTACGCGATGAACTGGCAGGAAACCTACAACGGCGGCGCTCCGGCGCAGATCGTGGTAACCAACGCCTTCGGACTGGAGGTGACTTACCGCATTCTACGATCGGAGTACGTGCTCGGGGGAGCCACGGCGCTACGCATCAAATAATCTCTCACGCTTCAACGACTTGACTTATGAGTGTAGCTATCACAGGCACCCTGGATACCACTTCGACTACCGACGTTTTCCCGACCCACGATACCAACAAAGGGAAGGGGGGGCTTCACCACGTTCTCAACATTGCCGCCCGCAATGCCATTCCGAAACAGCGCCGTGAGGACGGCATGGTTGTGACCGTAAAGGACCGGGGGGATGGATCACGCGATGCCTACCAACTGGTGTTGGGCACGGTATCGGCGGACCTGATGGACAACGGCAACTTTGTGCTGTTCAATCCGGTCACGGCCTTTCCGACCGGCATCAAGTACCGCAACACGTTCAACCCCAACACCGGTAAAGATGCCATCGGAACGCAGCTTTATGCGAATGACTACGAAGTAGGGACTTACTTCATTGCCAGCCAGGCGGGAACCTTCTCGGGCATCAACTTCGCCGTCAACGACTGGTTGATCGTCTCGGCGTTTTCGGGCGGCGTATTCTTCACCCGCATTCCGCAAGCGGCCGGTCCGGCTACCTGGGATGCGATTGCGGGCAAGCCTACGGCCTTCACCCCGGCCAGCCACGGACACCCGCTCAACGAGCTACCGGAGGTGGTGACTGCCCTTCAGGGGCGGGTGCTGAAAACGGATTTGCAGGAGGACCTGACTGACGATCCCGGCAAAGTACCCACCTCCAAAGGGGTACGTCTGTATGCCTATTCGAAGGCGGAGTCCGATCTGCGGAAGGCCGACCTGGAGGCGCAACTCGGTGAGCTGATGACACAGTTGGCCGGGAAAGAAAATTCCGGCGTAGCGGCCGACCTGGTGACGGCGCTGAAAGGCAACGTGGTGGAAGCGGGCAATACGCTGGAGAAACTGTACGCGCTGATTCAGGGCATACAGACGCTACTGACCTCGGACGACGCGAACCTGGACGAGATTCAGGAGATCGTCACCTACATCAAGGCCAATCAGGAACTGATTCAGAGCGTTACGACCAGCAAGGAAAACAAAGGCGTGGCGCAAAGCCTCGTCGACGCATTGCTGGCGGGAGTGCCAGCGGCCGGGAATACGCTCAATAAACTGTACGTCCTGATTCAGGGCAAGGAAAACGTGGGGGTGGCCCAAGGCCTCGTCGACGCGCTCCACTACACAGGTCCCCTGGTGGTCAGCGGCGGGGTGGCACTGCTCAACTTCAACCGCAAACAGTCCCTCTACCACACGGCCAATGCGCCGGTGAACTTCGATCTGGGACCGGCGACGCACGCGAACCACTTCTCGATCAACGTGTTTTGGACCGCTGATGGGGTCAACCTGCCCACCTTCGCCGCCAAAATCTCAAAGTCCTGGGACAACTATCAGAATCAGAACGGGGTGCTGCACCGGCTCTATTTCGAGTTCGTGAGCGCTTCGAAAATCATCTTGGACATGCGCGCACTCTAACATGGCAAATAACTTCAAACAGATAGGCAACCTCTTCGTCGCCCCGTGCGGCAACGACTCCTTTGCCGGGAGCGCCAATTATCCTTTTCGCACCATGCAAAAGGCATTTACGGTCATGTCTGATGCCGCTCAAATTGTGGTATTGGGCACCGGGGCGCAGTACGGCAGTTTCAACTCACCCAACGTGGGTTCGGCCACCTGGACCTACAAAGGGGATGGAAAGGTGGGGATACAGGCCACCGTGCAGGAAACGATGTTGTACAGCGGCCCCAACTACAACAAGGCACGTTTCGAAGGGTTACGCCTGATCAACTTCGCCCAGACGCAGCCTTCGAACTACCGGCTGACCATGTGGTTTGTGGACTGTGAAGTCCTGAAGCTGACCGGGGGCTACTGGAACTTCCTCAACATCAACAACTTCAACGAGGGCTTTTACTTCACCAACAGCCTGGTGCGGCAAGTGTTCATTGGTGGCAACATTCTGCAAATGGTGCGGTGTACGTTTCACCGCATGAGCTGGACCGTCGTGACCGGCAATAGCAACAGCATAGGCTATGCCAACAACACCAGCTTCCGGGAAAACATCTACTCGGCCTGCCTGATTGAAATCAACAGCACGACTCGCCCGATCTGGTTCAATTTCTGCCATTTCGACGAGGATACGTTTTTCATCAACACCCCGGCCAGCGCCGACACGTTCAACCTGGATGGATCGGCGACGGGTGGCCTGATCGTCGGCCAGTACTACCGCACCACGGCCAACGTGGGGATCGCCAAGCCGATCAGCAACATCTTCCTCTACAGTGGGGAGGACATGACGGGCAAAAGTGGTCAGGTGCAGCGCGCCTTCAAATCCAATACGGTCGAGGCACAGTATCCCAACTGTCGCACCATCCAATGCACCCAGGGGGGCACCGCCGATAGCATTTTCAACGACGCGAACCAACTCGACTACACGCTGCATGTCAACTCCGCAGCGCGTTTTTCCAGTGAAAACGGGGGCTACGTAGGGTGCCGCCAGGTGGCGCACAGCTTCACGCAGCAGGGTCAGTTTACGCTCGGACCGAAAACAACCTGGAACGGAGGCGTTGAACTGGTGAACCAGGACGTTGCCAGCGGCGACGACATTGTGACCGAAATCCGTGATTTGGGCGAAAACGTGCCGATCGGAGCCATCCAATGCGGGGGCGACGAGAACATGTACGAAGGTCAGTTTTTCGACGCTGACGCCGACCTGCAACCGCTGGCGGGCCTGGGGGGAGTCCTGGAGAAAGTAGCCTACACGGATGCCGCCGCCGTGGCGCTGGAGTCGGGCGAGATCTACCACATTGTCGGCTATGCCTCGGTACGCCTGGCCATCGACACCAATGCTGCGAACGATCGGCTACTGACCGAAGGGCAGAACTTCAGCGCCCGTGCCGGGGAAAAGATCATCGAAGTGGCCGACTCGGTAGCGCCGCAGAAGCAGATTGGGAAGGTCATTTTCAAGCCTAACATCCGCACGATCTGGATTCGCTGGAGCATGACCAGTCCGGAGCACCTGACTACCCGCCGCTGGTACAAGATCGAATTGAACCGCATTCCCTATTGGGATTCCGTCGTGACCGACATGGAAGACGGATACAATGCGGCCAACCAGCGCCCCATTATTGCCCGCTTTCTTCAGATGAAACCAGTCATTACAGCCCGCTTTGAGCGGGTGCGAAGTCTATAACGATGGCCGTACGTCTCCAAACCATTTACGTCACCTACGAGCAGCCCGCCTATCAGCGGGCTCACCTCGTGGCACGGCTGCGGTCGCTGACCATGCAGGAGCGTAGCCTGTTCAAGATCTACGTGTGGGATTTCAAAGGTCGCCCGCTCCATGCCGTGACCCTGACGGTGCGGAACCTGGCGAACCTGAACGAAATCGCTTACACCGAAAAAGCTACGTCCGGTAGCTTCTTTTCGGTGGTCGAC
>NZ_FNFO01000020.1 GCF_900100765.1 Catalinimonas alkaloidigena
CATCGCCACGATGTAGAAAAAGAGCAGGGATATGGTGAAGAGTTGCTTCATCGGAAGAGACTTCCCGGAGCCGCAAATATAGAGCAGCCCCGGGCAATTCCATGATGAATAGAAATAAAAGCTTTAGATAAGTAGCGTGATGATTGCATTTCATGTCGTCACAATACGCATACGTCGGCGCTGTGCTACGAAGCCGGATAGTTGGCCGAAGTTCAAGGGGGCCCTGCCCACCCCTCCCTATAATGCTCCATAAAACTCTGATTTTTGCAACATGATTGCAAAAACAAACGCAACGGTGTTGCAAAAAGAATTTCCCTCGTTTAGTTTCGCGTCTTGAGAAACCAAATCTGCGCTTGCCTCTCTCCTTGCCTATTGGGTAAGGAATCCAACCAAGTGCCGATCTCCTTACTTCGCGATGAAATCACTCTTCCTTCTCTGCCTGCTGCTTAGCGTAGGTCGCCTCCACGCCCAACCCATTAAAGGGACGGTCCGGGATGCGTCCACGCATGAACCTCTGGTAGGCGCGACGGTGCAACTGCTCAACACGGAAACGGGAACCGTTACGGATACGGAAGGAAATTTTTCCCTCGAAGGCGAGGGCACGCTGCGGGTTTCGTTCGTCGGCTACCAGCCCAAGACGCTCCCCACGCAGTCCACCGCCATGACGATCGCCCTGGTACCGGACAAAACCCAGCTCCAAGCCGTGGAGGTCCTGGGGCGACTCGACCGGGATTATACCAGCGAGTATACCTTTTCGGCGACCAAGACCGCGACGCTTACCCAGAAGCTTCCCCAATCGGTCGGCACGGTGACCAAAGAGTTGATGGCGGACCGGCAGACCTTTCAACTGGCCGACGCGGTGAAGCTGGTCAGCGGGGTGACGCCGTCCAGCTTTTACAACCAGTACGCCATCCGGGGCATCAGCCAGAACGAAGAAGGGCAGCTCATCAACGGGATGCGCACCCGGCAGTACTACTTTCTGCAACCCCTGACGGCCAACATCGAACGGGTGGAGGTGATCAAAGGGCCCGCCAGCGCCACCTTCTCGTCGGTGGATCCGGGAGGCAGCATCAACCTGGTGACCAAAAAGCCCCTGGCGGTCCAGCGCCGGGAGGTGAACGTGAGCGTGGGTAGCTTCAGCACCCTCCGCGGCACGCTGGACTTTACCGGCCCGCTCAATGAACAGAAGACCTTGCTCTACCGGCTGATCGGTGCGTACCAGGAGGCGCGCAGCTATCGTGACCTGGTGCAGAACGACGCGCTGCTGCTGTCACCCTCGTTTTCGTACGTGCCCAACGACCGCACCGCGCTCCACGCCGAACTGATCCTGAGCGACCAGCGGGGCAACCTCGACCGGGGGCAACCCATCTTTGGCGCCGAGGCGGGACGCACCGACCTGAACAGCACGCCCATTCGCCTGAACCTGGGCTCGCCCAGCGACTATTTCCGCTCCAAACAACTGCTGCTGACCGGCAGCTTCACCCACCAGTTTTCCGAGCACATCCGGGTCAACGCCACCTACATGAAGCAGACCTGGACGGAAGACTTGGAAGAACACCGGACGACCAACGCTTTTGCCGTCGACACGGCCAACCAGCCGGTGCGATCGCTGGCCGCTATGCAGTTTGTGCAACGCCGGCAATTCTGGAACATCGACAACCTCAACGGCTACGTCACAGCGACAGCGGTAACGGGCGCGGCCACGCATCACCTGCTGGTGGGCTACGACCTGCACCGCTGGCAGAAGCTGAAGGGGGGCGGCCAAAACGCGGCGCGCGGCTACCTGCTGACGGACGGCACCGTGGCAGCTACCTTCGACCCGACCCGGGTGGATGCCTACCAACTGGTGACCCGCAACGGCGTGACCACGCCTCGTCCCAATGTGGAGTACTTCAACCTGACGCAGCCCAGCTACCCCCTCCGCCGACCGGAAGAGTATACGTTCAATGTGGTGACGGCCCTCCCTCCGGCCCTCACGACCACACAGGCGGTGTACGTGCAGGAGCAACTCGACTGGCAACATTTCACGCTGCTGCTAAGCCTGCGCCACGAGTGGTTCGAAGACATCACGAATTACCAGACGGCCCAACCCCTCGTTGTGCGTCAGAGGGCCTGGCTGCCCCGGGTGGGACTCACCTACGAGGTCTCTTCCCACCTGCACGCGTATGCCACCTACCTGCAAGGGTATCAGCCGCAGGCCAACACGGTGACACTGCTGCCGGTAGCCGCCCCGGCGGGCAGTGCGTTTGCGCCCCTGGAAAGTGACCTGAAAGAAGTAGGAGTAAAGGTCGATATCGGGCGGATTCGGCTCACGTCTGCGCTGTACGAAATCAACCAGCGGAACCTGCTCATGAACGCTAACGATCCGGACCAACCGGACCTGCTCGTGACACGGGGGGCCGAACGCAGCCGGGGATTCGAGGTGGACGCGACCGGGTACCTGCGTCCGCGCTGGCAGCTGATGTCTTCCTACAGCTACATCGATGCCCGCATCCGGCAAGACAGCGACCCCGCCCTGATCGGTGCCCGGAAACAGAACACGCCCGTGCACAGTGGGAATCTCTGGACCCGCTACGACCTGCCAGCTATGGCGGAGCTGGGCGAGCTGGGGTTCGGCCTGGGGGTGCAGTACAGCGGCAGTAAGGTTCCTTGGTTTACGCGGGACTTTGTGGTGCCGGCCTATACCCTGCTGGATGCCGCCCTCTACTACCGTCCGGTTCGCAGTCAGGTGCAACTCGCCCTGCTGGCCAATAACCTGACCAACCAGACCTACTGGATCGGTGCACAAAATTACCTGCGGCTCTTTCCCGGCGCGCCCCGGAGCCTGCTGCTTTCACTCCAGTATCAATTTTAACCCGATCATGCGTTTTTCGACCGAACTTTTACTCGCCCGCCAGGTATGGGACACCGCGTTCCGGACCCGGGCGGTCGTGGCCCTGTTTGTGCTGGTGGGGCTGGCCGGGGTGGCCGCCACGTGGCTGGGCTGGACCACCTACCGACAACAGGAAGCTACCCGCGCGCACTACCAGCAGGCGGCCCGTGAAGACTGGCTCGGCAACCCCGACAAACACCCGCACCGGATGGCGCACTACGGCCATTTTGCCTTCCGAGCCCGCTCCCCCCTCAGCATGCTGGACCGGGGCATGGACCCGTTTCTGGGCAACGCCATTTACCTGGAAGCGCACCAGCAAAACACGGTCAACTTCTCGGAAGCCGAGTTTTCGACGGGGCTCGTGCGGTTCGGGGAGTTCAGTCTGGCGCTGCTGCTGCAACTCCTGTTACCCCTGCTGATCTTTTTTCTGGGTGCCGGTAGCGTAGCGGCCGACCGTGAAAACGGGACGCTCCGGCTGCTGATGAGCCAGGGGGCCAGTCCCTTGTCGCTGCTCGTCGGCAAAAGCCTCGGCCTCTGGGCCGTGATTATGGTTCTCTTTATTCCCCTGATGGGGCTGGCTGCGGTCGGATGGCTGCTGGCCCGGCCGGGACCGCCCCCGGCCGACGAAGTCTTTCGCCTGCTGGTGCTGGCGGGCACCTACGGATGGGCGCTGCTGCTCTACTGCGTCCTGGCGGTCGGGGTATCGGCCGTGAGCCGTACGGTGAAAACGGCTTGGGTGATGCTGATCGGCTTCTGGCTGGTGAGTCTGATGATCGTGCCCCGCGTCGGGCAGGCCATCGGGGCGGCGTTGTATCCGCTTCCCTCGCGGACCGAGTTTCAGGCGGCCATTCAGGCCGATCTGGTGCAGGCCGGGGACAGTCATAACCCCGACGACCCGCACTACCAGGCGCTCCGCGATTCGCTGCTGACGGCTTACAACGTCGATTCCGTCGTGCAACTGCCGTTCAACTACAGCGGGTACGTGATGGCGGAAGGAGAGAAAATCAGCGCTGCGCTCTACCAGCGCCACTACGCGCGGTTGCTGGCGCAGATCCGGCGACAGAACCGGGTGGCCCAGGCGTTCGTACTGTTCAGCCCGTACGTGGCCCTCAAGCCGCTGTCCATGGCCCTGACCGGCACCGATTTTACCAGCTACGTGGCCTTCCAGCAACAAGCCGAAGCGTATCGCTACGCCCTGGCCCAGCGCATGAACGAACTCCAGATCCGCCTCATCAGCAACCGACCCCACGCCGGAGAAAACCCCATCCTCAATCACGAACACTGGCAGGAGTTACCCGATTTTGAGCCGCAGCTCCGCCCCCTCGCCGCGCTGTTCCCGTCGGCCTGGTTCTCGCTGGGTGCGCTGGTCGGCTGGGGCTTGGCGCTGGCGGGAGGGCTGTTTTGGATCGCTCACCGTTTTTCCCCTGTCTGATATGTTCCCTCTTCTTTTCCGCAATTTCCTTCGTGCCACCGGCGTGCAAATCGGACTAGTCCTCCTTTTTCTGCTGGGGCTGCTCAGTTTGTACAACGGGCGGCAGTTTCTGGACCGGCAGGCGTACCAGCGACGGGAGGTGGTGGCTTCCCAGCAGGAAGACCTGCAGCGCCAGCTTCAGTTTCATCCCGATGATCTGGGTGATGTGTTGTACTACGTGCGCTTTGCCTTCGTCAACGACACCCCGCCCCTGGCCGGACTCAGCCTCGGTCAACGCGACCTGCACCCCTCGATTCAGCGGGTAACCATTCGTACGCTGGAAGCCCAGAAGTACGACGCCGACCTGCAGAATCCGATGCATCTGCTGTTGGGTTCGCTCGACTTCAGTTTTGTGGTGATTTACCTGTTTCCGCTTCTGATCATCGCCTTTACCTACCACCTGATCTCAGAAGAGCGGGAGAACGGTACCTGGCGGCTGGTAGCGGTGCAGAGCCGTCGCCTGCTGGGGTTCGTGGCGCAACTGTTTCTGGTGCGGGCGGCGGTCGTGATCGGCCTGCTGCTGGTGCTACTGCTGCTGGCGCTCCCCTGGCTGGACATTCCCCTCGACCTACTCTTCCTCGCGTTTACCGCGCTGGCGGTGCTCTACGTCCTCGGGTGGTTCGGGCTCAGCTTCTGGGTGGCTTCGCTGTACCGCGATTCCCGTACCAATGCCGCCTGGCTGGTATCCCTCTGGGTGCTGCTGCTGATCCTGCTGCCCGCCGCCGCCAACCAGTGGATTCTGATGCGCTCTCCGCTGCCAGACGCACTGGAGACCACCCTGGAGCAACGCAAGGGGTATCATGAAAAGTGGGACTTTCCCCAGGGCGTGACGATGACCAAGTTTTACGCGCGTTACCCGCAGTTCAAAAAATACCCGCTGGCCGATACGACAGCGTTCAACTGGCCCTGGTACTACGCCATGCAGCACATGGGCGACGAAGCCGCCGCCACCACGTCGGATGCGTTTCAACAAAAGGTCACCCAGCGCCTGAAGGACAGCCAACAGCTCAGCTGGTGGATTCCACCCCTGCACACGCAATTTTACCTGACAGCCCTAGCCCGAACCGGCCTGGACAATCAACTCCGTTTTCTGGAGAACACCACGCAGTTTCACGAGCGGCTGCGCCTCTTTTTCTATCCCCAACTCTTTACCAACCAATCCACAAATAGTGTCCGCTGGGAAGAGCTGCCGGTAGAAACGTTTGTCGACCGTGCCCCCCTGGCGTACGGCGCGATGTTTCTCCCGCCCCTCCTTTTTCTCCTGGCGGGAATCGGCCTGGGCGTCCTGAATTTCCAACGCCATCGCTACTCCCTTTGATTTTAACGTCCACGAACCATGATTGAAACGTTTGCCCTGACCAAACAATACGACCCCGCCCGTCCGCCCGCCCTCGACCAACTGAACCTGCGGGTGCAGCCGGGGGAAATCTTCTGCCTGCTGGGACAGAACGGCGCCGGGAAAACCACCACCATCAACCTGCTCCTGGGCTTCCTCCCCCCGACCTCGGGACGAGCCCTCATCAACGGCATTTCGGTAGCGGAAAGTCCGCAGGAAACCCGGCAGCACGTGGCGTACCTGCCCGAAACCGTCATGTTATATCCGAACTTGACGGGACTGGAAAACCTGGCGTTCTTCTCCCGCCTGGCCGGATTTCGCCACGCCTCTTCCACCCTGCACGAGCTGCTGACCCGGGCGGGACTGCCGGCCGAGGCGCACGGACGGCGGGTCGGTACCTACTCGAAAGGCATGCGGCAGAAGGTGGGCATCGCCATTGCACTGGCCAAGCAAGCCAAGGCGCTGTTATTGGACGAACCGACCTCCGGGCTGGACCCCAAGGCCAGCAACGAGTTTTCTGCTCTGCTGACCACCCTGTCACAGGACGGAACGGCGATTCTGATGGCGACGCACGACATTTTCCGGGCCCGAGAAGTGGGCACCCACATCGGCATCATGTGGCAGGGGCAACTCATGCAGACTCTGGCGACCCCGCAGGTAACGGCGCAGGAACTGGAATCCCTCTACTTGCAGACCGTAAGCAGTTAATTGCCGCTCTTTTTATCAAAAGAGGGCCTAGCTACAGCGGACCTGTTTCCTACTGGCAGAAAAGTGCTCTGTCCTGATGAGCCGACCCCTTAGTTTCGCACCGAGGGTTTTTTCAAAGAGTTATGACATCATTTAGCGTATTCCCCTGGGTACTGCTGGCCGGTGTATTCGTCAGTAGCCCCATGCTCTTGCGGGCACAAGCCCCGTTTGTATTTCAGCAGGTTTCCGTCGAACCGGGCACGCGTCAGACGTTTCAAATTCCGGTTATGAGCGATCAGGATACTACCTTTTTACCCGTGGTGGTGGTCCACGGCCGACGTCCCGGTCCGGTGCTGGGCATCACTGCGGGGGTGCACGGCTACGAATACGCACCCATTCTGGCGGGTCAGCTGCTACTGCCGCGCCTCGATCCGGACTCGCTCACCGGCACCGTGCTCCTGGTCCCCCTGGCGAATGTACCCGCTTTTCTAGGACGCAGTCCTTACCTCAATCCGCTGGATCGTAAGAACCTGAACCGGGTCTTCCCAGGAAATCCTGACGGCAGCATTACCGAACGAATGGCTGACCTGATCACCCGCCTCGTGATCGCCCGAGCCGATTTCTTCCTCGACATGCACGCGGGCGACGCGCCCGAAGATCTACGACCCTACGTCGGTTACTACACCTCCCCACGGCTGCCCGACGCGTCGGCTCAGGGAGAGCGTATGGCCCAGGCCATGGGCTTCGACCATCTGGTACAATTTCGGGTCGCTCCCGAACGCCTGGACGAACCCAGCCAGTACTGCTCGCAGGAGGCCTTTCACCGAAAGATTCCGGCCATCGACATCGAATGCGGAAAACTGGGCACGACTTCCTCGACGGAACTGAAACGCATTGTAGAGGGCGTCATGGGACTGCTGCGTGCGCTGGAAATGTGGCCGGGCACGCCCCAGCAAACGCCCGGACAATTGATGATTCGGGAGCGATACAGTGTCGACAGTGTACACGACGGCATTTTCTACCCCCTGAAACAAAGCGGCGAGTACGTGCAGGAAGGCATGCGGGTAGGCTACATCACGGACTTTTTCGGCCAACGCCTCACGGAGGTGCATGCCAACGCCACCGGAGTGATCCTTTACATCTTGGGCACGCCCCCAGTTCGCCAGGGTGAAACGATCGTCCGGATCGGCGTGCCCGACACCCGGACGCCGGATCGTTAAGCGGTCATCTCCCGGAGGGCACTCACCAAATGATCTAGGTCGGCCAGGGAAGTGTAAAGATGGGGCGTTACTCGCACGCCTTTCACCTCCAGGATGTCCTTGGCGACGGTGAAAATCCGGTACTTGTCGAACAGCATGGCCGCCAGCTCCTTCGAGTCCATCCCTTGAATACCCACGTTGGCAATGGCACAGTAGCGATGCGCTTCCTGTGGCGTGTTGATCACCACGCCTGGCAGGTCTTTCACCTGATCGCGCCAGTACGTCGTCAGGTAGCGCAACCGCTCTTCCTTCGCCTGCGCCCCGATCTGCGCGTGAAACGCGATGGCCTCCGCAATGGCGAGGTCGTTGTGGCACGGCAGCGTCCCGATGTGGTCAAACTTGCGGATGTCGTCGGCCGGGTAGGTATCGTCGCCGAACAGAGGCCAGACGTTCGGAATTTTTTCCTTTTTGATGTAGAGAATGCCCGTTCCCAGCGGAGCGCCCAACCACTTGTGTAGGCTCGCACCCAGGTAGTCGCAGCCCAAATCCGGGATCTTGAAATCGGTGTGTGCAAACGCATGTGCCGAATCGGAGATGACCTCGACGCCATGCCGGTGGGCCATGTCGGCGATCTTGCGGACGGGCAGGATCTGTCCGGTTGTGTTGATCAGGTGGGTGACCAAAAGCACCTTGGTGCGGGGGGTGATCGCCTTCTCGTAGGCAGCCACAATTTCCTTGTCTGACCGGGGATGAAACGGCAGGTCGATGAGGGTGTTGACCGTGCCGAAGCGGCGGGTACGCATGGCAAAGCACTGCAACATGCTGTAGTAATCCTGCGAAGTCAGGAGGGCTTCGTCGCCCGGTGCCAGTTGCAGACCCATGATGACGGTATCCAGCGCTTCGGTGGTGTTGCGGCACAGACTTAGTTCCTCCGGCGCACAGCCCGCCAGCGTAGCCACCTGCTCCACCAGCCGGGCCCGGTCTTCTTTGAAGTCGCGGCGCATGTAAAAAGAATGGTGGGCGTTGATCCGCCGCAGGTCTTCTTCCTGTGCCCGCAGGACCGGCTCGGCCACCAGGCTGTAGTAGCCGTTTTCCAGGTTGATAAAGTCGGGAGCGACCCGATACGCCTGCCGGATCTCGTTCCAGTAGGTTTCGTCGCGAGCCAGCGCTGTCGCCGACAGATGCGCCCGTTGGCGACGCGCTTCCCGGAGTCGTGGCAGCACCGAAGTAGGCAGCAGGGAGCCGACCATCAACCCGGCCGAGAGCCCCCCTGCCTTTTTCATAAAATTTCTTCTACTACGGTTCTTCATATGCTTGTCGTGCAAATCAACCTATTCTCTTATTGAATCGATTAAAAATAGCCTTCATTACCAAACAAAATCTAATATTTCACCCAGTAGTCAGAATAAATGCATTGCGCACCTCTATCTAACTGACTGACGAAAGTGTCTGTCGCACGCGGCGACATAGCTCTCTTCCTTCAGAAACGAACAGCTCATCTCGCCGAAGAAGGCTAGTTCGGCTGATCCCGTACAGAAGTTTTCCACCGGAGGGGCACACGCAGGGACACGACGTGGTTCCGTCCGGGCTCCGGCAGATTCAACAGCCGGTAGCGGCTCAGGTGGTTCATGTAGCGTTCGTCCAGCAGATTCCGCACCTGCCATTCCAGCGTACACGACCAGGCGTCGAACGCCAGGGTGATTCCTGCGGCCGTTTCCACCAGTGCGTAACCGGGCGTGGCCGGTTCGTTCCGGTCGACCCGGCGCTGGGCGGCGAACTGATGGTAGCTGACGCGCACGAAAAGGTTCTGCACACGTTTCCGGTCCTGGAGCAGGCTCCATTCCGCCTCCTGCAAACACGAAAACGGGGGTGTAAACGGAAGCGGGGTGGCCTCGTTCAGGTTCTGGTTCCAGACATACTCTACGGCGGTGAGGAGCGTGACGCCGCGCAGGGGTTGGTAGCGGACCTGCCACTCGCCGCCGGTATAGACCGCCCGGGCCTGCACGTAGCGGTAAATCTGACCGGCTTCGGCCAGGGAAAACCACTCTCCTTCCGGAAAGAACTCGCTGGGCGGCAGCCGGAGCGCATACTGCACCGAGGGACGCAGGTAGAGGTAGTTGTCGTAATAACTGAAAAAGGGCGAGAGCGAAAGGAAAAACGAAGGCCGGGGCGTCCATTCTACGGCAAGGTCCCCCTGCCAGCCCCGCTCCGAACGCAGGTCGGCGTCGCCTACTTCGTGGCGCATCGTGCCGTGGTGCATCCCGTTCGCCGACAGTTCCACCGGTGTCGGCATCCGAAAGCTGGTTCCGGCATGGACCTTGACCCGCAGCGACTCCCGCGGCTCCCATCGGACTCCCAGCGCGCCCGACAGATTGCCGAACGAACGGTCGATCGACGGATTGCGCTGCCGATCAAACTGCCAGGTTCCGGTGGTATCGTACACCGGCTCCCGGTAGGCGGCAATCTGGTGCCGGGCTCCGTCGACGCGCACGCCGCCCTCCCATGTCCAGGCCGGATGCGGTTGCCAGGTATGAATGCCGAAAAGCCCGGTACTGCCCGAGGTGTAGTCGGGTAACAGAAATTCGAACCCGCTCCGGCGGTTGCGTTGCTGCTGGAACGAGAGGCCCCACACTTGCTGGTGTTGAGCGCCGAGCGAATGGTGCCAGCGCAGGTGGGCCGTGCCGGTTTGCAGCACCAGCCCCAGGCCCAGGTTGTCTTCCGGCAGCGGACCGTAGTACCCATGCGCATGGGGCAGGGACTCTTCCCGACGGTCGTTGCGCTGGTAGCCCAAGTCCAGTTCCCACCAGCCTCCGGGACGTAACCAGGTGGCGTTAACCAGCAGTTTGTCGTGATGATTCACCTGGCGGGGCAGATCCTGGTTGCGGTAGTTGCCATCGTGGGCCAATTGGTAGGCGCGGGGAATGCCGTGCGAGCCGGTAAACAGGCCGACCCGCTGGGCGAAGTGACTGCCGTGGACCTGCAGCTGCCAGTGGTCGTTGCGCCACCCCCACGATCCGGCGACGTTCCGTTCCTGGCCGGCCGAGTTTTTCAGCCGTTCCCCTTCGATGGGCAGCACGTAGCGGTTATAAGTAAAGGTCGAGGCCGGCACCCGGTAGTCGGCGTAATCCTGTGTGGAGAGGCGTAGCCGGTAGGTGTGCCGTGACGTCTGCCCCCGCACCACCCCGGACGTTCCCCATAGGCTGTTGTTGCCTTTGTAGACCTGATAGAGTTCTGCCTGCCCCTCCCCCACGGGTGGAAACTCGGGCGGTTGCAGGGCGATCACGCCGCCCATGGCGTCCGATCCGTAGCGAAGAGCACCAGGGCCCTTCACAATGGCCACCCGTTCCAGGTCGTAGGGATCGATTTCCAGACCATGGTCTGCGCCCCATTGCTGTCCCTGCTGGGCAATTCCTTTGTCGTTGACCTGAATGCGGTTGAAACTCATGCCCCGGATCACCGGTTTGCCAATGCCCGTGCCGGTGGTGATGGCGCTCAACCCCGGTAATTTTTCCAGCGCTTCGGCAAAGTTGCCCGCCGCCTGGTAACGCCGCAGAAACGCCTGATCGATGACGAGCGTCGGTAACGAAGGAATGGGATCAGGCGTCTGGTCAGTCTGCGTAATGGTGACACCCGCTAGCTCCTGCGTGACGGGATCGAGCCGGACCTCCCATTTCTGATAAGGTTGCCGTAGCTGTACCGTGTCCGTTCGGGTCTGATAGCCGATATGGCGGACGGTAACCTCGTAGGCACCCGGTCGCAGGCGTGCCAGCACAAACTGCCCCTGCGCATCCGTAGCGGTTCCCCGGGAGGAAGTAGCTCCCTCCAGGGCGACGACCACGACCGTTGCTCCCGGCAACCCCGCCTGCGTCCGGTCCACCACCTGACCCGATAGGGTGCAACGCGTGCCCTGCGCCCATGCGCTCCCCGACACTAGTATGAAAACGAGCGCCCACCCCCACATAAGTCTTCTACCCCTGCACATCCACCCAGAAAATCACCTGCGATTCGTTGTTGGCGCGGTCGAACAGTTTCATTACAAACCGATAGAGGCCGGTGGACCCGAAGGTCGGCAGCGTAAATTCAGTTTCCAGGGTAAACTCCGTCCCCTGATCTTCCGGAAAAAAGTGCTGGAGCGCGGTAAATTCCGTTCCTGCCGGATCGTAGTAATAGAGCTCGTAATGACCCCCGCCCAGCGGGGCATCGTCCTGAATCAGACCGACCAGCGGCAGCACTTCGCCGCGTTTGGCCTGCGTGGTGTCGCTGGCGGGTTGGGTAAGTGTGAGGGAGGGAGGCAGCGAATCCTGGGCATTGCGGACCTGGAGATCGAATTCCAGGAATTCGGCTTCGTTGCCGGCGGCATCCAGGCCTTGTACCATCAGGTGGTAATTGCCGACGGCGGCGTTCTGGGGAACGGCGAAGACTTCCTCCCACGTCTGCTGCATGCCGCTCACTTCCTTGATCCGAAACTCGGACCAGGTTTCCGCCAGAAGGCTCAGGGGGGAGAGTAGCTCCGTTCCCTGTTTCTGAGGAGGCGCCACAGCCGGGGGAGCGATTACCCTGCCCCCGTGGGTATGACAATCGAAATTATGGTGAATGTCGATTTTACACTGGGACAGATCCCGATCGTCGGTAAACGCCAACTCCAGGATCAACTCCTGGCCCGTATAGGTGCGCAGCACATGGTCTGACCAGTTGCCGCACACTGAGTCTTCCGTGAGGGCAGGTGTGGATGATTGCAGTGTGATTGTCGGGGCGGTCACATCAGGACCGGAGGGAAGGGGGTCACCGCCACAACTTCCCAACAACACCAGCAGGAGCAAACAAGCAAAATAGCGTACCATCATCATCGGCGTATTATTCATGTAATCAGTGTACCATCAGGCGCTGGGCGATGCTGAGCTCCGGTGTTTCCAGCACGCAGAGGTAGGTGCCCGTCGAAAGATCCCGTACGGAAACCCGCATCTCCCCTTCGCCGGCCCCATGCCATTGGGACGGAAGCGACTTGACCGGACGTCCGTGCACATCCAACACGCGCACGGCAACCCACCCCGGCCGGGCGAGTCGAAACCGAATCCGGGCTTCCTGGCGGGCGGGCTGGGGACTGACCGGCAACAGTTGCAGGGGAGCGGACATTTCCCTGTCGTCTGCGAGGTCGGTCGTCGTGTATTCCACGATGGGATAGAGCGTAAAGTGGGTCAGGAGGTTGGTAAAGTTCTGGCTGTAGAAATCTACCCAGTCGGCCCCGCCGTGGTTGTGGCGGCGCACCGCGTTGCGACCGAAGCGGGGGGCGTCGGCAGGGGCTCGGCTTCCCGGAGGACCGTGCAGCAGCGCGAGCGTGTCCCCTTCAAAGCCCCCGTGGGCGTAGTCGCGCAGGTTGAACGATACAAAAAAGGAATCTGGAACCGTTACCGGCTCGTCAAACCAGGTGACGGTCGAACCGCCCGTCAGGTCCAGTTCGCTGTGGTAGCGTGAGGCTTCTCCCAGCAATGTGCCCGGCAGCCGGGGCTTGCGGTAGGGAGGTTGCGCTTCGGTGACGACGTCGTACACCCGGAAATCACAGAGGGTATCGGGCGATGCCCAGACGCCGGTGTGGTAGCTGATGACCCCGACGACCTGTCCCCCGCCGGGCAGGTCGTATTTTTCGGCGAACTCTTCCCGGTAGAGGTGATTCTGTCCGGTCCAGTAGCCCCACTGATCGGTTCCCTGGTACTCGGTGGCATACGGGGGCAAAGGCCCTCCCGGCCGCAGGTTCTGGAGCGTATCACGGATCTGTCCCCAGGCCAACCCCGGCAGCCCCACCAGCACTCCCAGGGTAATGAAACGAATGATGTGCATGAGAAAGCAAAAAGGCGGGAACGGCCCTGTACACATGATGACCGCTCCCGCTGCTAGAAATCAACTATTGCATGAGTACTTTAGCCGCCAGCGTGCTGCCCACCCCCGATACCCGCACCACGTACCAGCCTGCCTGCCAGCGATGGGCCGGCAACGACCAGCGGTGCTTGCCTGCAGTCAGGGTCGTAGTGGCCTCTTCATGGACCACCCGACCCAGCACGTCCACCACCGTCACGGTAAAGTCGCCGGGCCGTTGGGTCTCGAACGCCACGGTCAACTGATCCCGCGCCGGATTGGGATAAGGCGCGTACAGCGTCAGCGACCGGTGACGCACAAACGGATCGGACGCCGTCGGGGAGGCGAACTGTACCACCGGGAACAGCGCCAGGTGTCCCTGAAACCCTTCGGTGGCTTCGTGGATGTCTTCCCAGGCCCGTGTGCTGTGGGAATGGACCCGCATGGCGTTACGTGCTACGGTAGAGAGATCCTCCTCTGAGCGGGTACCGTCGGCCGTGTGCATCACCGCCAGGGTGTCTCCGTCGAAGCCCCCGTGGGCGTAGTCGGTCACGTTGAAAGCCACGAAGAAGGAGTCCTCCACCGCTACCGGTTCGAAGAAGGGCGTCGTCATGGCGGCTCCGCTCAGGTCCAGGTCGCCAAAGGCCACGTCCTGCCGACCGATCTTCAAATCAGGATAGCCCGCCGTGTCGATGGAGAAGACGTTGAACTCGGCCACATGGGTGGGATGGGCCACCACGCCCTGGTGATGGCTCACCACGTGGGTGACGAGGGCCGGACCGCTGACGTAGTACTTCTCGGCAAACTCTTCGTCGTAGTAACCACTCATGCCCGTCAGGTAGCCCCACCGGTCCTCAAGGGCAGGAGCCGCTTCCAGGGTCAGGTCTTCGGTGTAGTTGCGCAGCGTGTCGGCCGTGGGCTCATAGCTCAGGGCAGGCCGTTCCGGCGTGGTGTCGTTGCTGCCATCGGCCTGGTCCGAAAAGCTGAACACACTGCCGGTATTCCCGACGGCCCAGCCCCGGTTCAGATCATCGAACAATGCGCCACGGAGTGTCAACGAAATCACCTTCGGTTCTGCCTGCCAGTGGTGGCCGCCGTCGGTGGTGTAGAGCATATTGCCGCTGTTGCCCACGATCCATCCGCGGTGGGGACTGGTGAATGCCACGCCGCGAAAGGTAGTCACGTACATCGCAGGAATGGTCTGACGGTACCAGGTCTGGCCGCCATCTTGGGTCTTGAGGATGTAGTCGCGGGCTCCGACGGCATAGCCCACCTCCGGGGTGGGGAAGTGTACCCCGTAGAGCGAAGCCAGCACGCCGGTGGGCATCAGGTTCCACACCTGCCCGCCGTCGGTGGTGCTGAGTACCACCCCGGAGTCACCCACCGCCCAGCCGCTCATCGCGTCGGCAAAGGTCACCGCGTGTAAGGTGGTCGTAACCGGCGTGGTCTGTTCTGTCCACGTGGTGCCGTCATAATGCAGTATTGTTCCCGCCGTACCGACCGCCCAGGCATGCATGGCATCCATCGCCGCAATGTCATGCAGATGCACCATCGTCGCCAGCGGCGTGGCTTGCGTTTGCCAGCTCCCTGCCTGCGAAAGGGTCAGCACCGTGGCCGAATCGCCCACGGCCCAGCCCGTGCCGCCTCCGAAGGCCACGCCCCGCAGGTTCACCTCCACTCCCGACGTCTGCGGCAGCCAGTTTTCTCCGTCGACCGAGCGCAACAGAGTGCCCTCTTCACCGACTGCGTAGAGCGTATCTTCTTCGGCCCGGGCAATGTCGTAGAGATCGGCCCTGACTCCTTGCAGGATGTTGTTCCAGGTCGCACCGCCGTCGGTGGTCACCATCAGTTCATAAGGATACGCCGGGTAAGCACCGACCGCACCATCAGGCGTAAAAACGAGGTCAGATACATATACATACCCCGATCCGGGCATAACTTGTGGCGTCCAGGTGTCCCCCCCGTCGGTCGTGGCATGAACCTGACCGGTCTGACTGACAATCCATCCCCGATCGGCGTCAAGAAAGTGGAGCCCTGTGATGATCGCATCCTCAGCAAAACCCGAAACGAGGGGCGTCCAGCTAGCCCCGCCGTCCACCGTATGGAGCAACAGGTTGCCAGCCCCACTGACGTAGCCGGTATCGGCCGACACAAATGAGACTTTGGCGAGATTGGCTTCGGCAGGCAACATCACCGGTGTCCACGTTGCGCCGGCATCCAGGGTTTTCCAGAGACCTTCCTCACTTACGGTCATGTAACCGGTAGTATCATCGGGGAAGACAATGTCTGGATTTGTACTGAACGACGAAACCGGTAGATTCCATACTTCCTGCCAGCTTTGACCCCCATCCTGGGTTTGCATCACCGCCGCAGAGTCGTACGAGGACTTCAGTCCCGCCAGGATGCCGTGCGATTCGTCCCAGAAATGAACCGTATTGGGGCGATAGAAGCGTTCCAGCGTATCCAGGATAGTCCACGTATCTCCGGCATCAGCCGTTTTCAGCACATAACCTCCGTCGGCGACCGCCCAACCGGTTTGTTTATCCAAGAAGGAGCCGGTGGTGATGAACCCTTCTTCCAGGCCGATCCGCTTTACCGTCCAGGAAGCGCCGCCATCAGTCGTGCGCAGCACGTTTCCGAGCGTAAAGGCAAGAATGGTATCCTGGCTGAGTGGCATCACACCGTAAGGATACTGGGTCAATTCCTCGCCCAACTGATACGACCAGCGGCTCTGCGCAAGTAACCAGCCGGGAGTGAGGAAACAGAGCAAAAACAATTGAGAAGAATAGCGTAGGATTCGAAACATGAGGAGAAAAAATAAGGTGAAAACTCTAACGCAACAGTGTTGCAAATATAATTACCTCTTCTATTTTTGCAACACTGTTGCATTTTTATTTTTCTCTCCTCCCAATGACTAAACTCTACCCGATTGCCCTCCTCTTTCTCCTGGTGCGGGTCCTCTCCCCCGCCGTTTCTCAGGACTGGCAATGGATCAACCCCATGCCCACCGGCAATGGGCCCCGCGATGTGGCCTGGCCGGACGCACAAACCCTGTATGCGGCGGGCGACAAAGGTCAATTTTTTGCTTCTCCTGATTTTGGCGCAACCTGGCAGGCGAACACCATGCCGACGGAAGCCGACGTGATGTCTCTTTACTTTGTGGATGCGGAGCGGGGCTATGCCGTCACCAACGCGGGCGAAATCTGGCATACGACCGATGCCGGTCAGACGTGGGCGTTGCAGTTCACCGATCCCGGCGGAACGACCTTCCGCGACCTCCACTTCTTCGGAGACAGCATCGGCTATGCCGTGGGCGACGCGGGGTTTGCGGATAACCTGCTGTTCTACACCCACGACGGAGGCACCACCTGGGTGAGCGCTACCCTTCCCCGAAGAACGAGCGCCAGTTTCTACGGCCTGTTTTTTGTCAAAGCGCTGAGTGCCGATACGGTCGTTGCTGCCAGCTGGGACAATACGTTTTTTCAGAGTTTTGACCGGGGACTGACCTGGGACACCACCGGCCTGCCGGCCTCGCCCGCCGGTTTTTACGAAGGGGGTTATTTCGTCAACGACAGCACCGGCTTTCTGGTGGGTCCCAACGCCTACGTCCAGAAGACTACCGACCGGGGGGCGCACTGGGAACAGAAACTCGGCGGCGCCGACTCGCTCGAACAGGCGCGTCACTATTTTTCCGAAGTGTTCTTTCTCAACGACACCGTCGGCTGGGTGAGCAGTTTCAGTTGTCTCTATAAAACGCGGGACGGCGGGGATACATGGGAGCGTACCTGCGAGGGCACCTACGGCAGCGGCCGCAAATCCTACATCCGGTTCCTGGATGAAACCACCGGCGTGGCCCTGTCCAGCCAGCTCTACACAACCACCGACGGATGGAATTTCCAGACCGTACTCCCCACCGGGCCGCTCAATACGTGGTACAGGTTTGAGGAAGTAGAGGGCGATCTGTATGCTGTCGGCAGCGGCGGCAACCTCTTCCATGGCACCAAGGACGGAGCGGCCTGGCAGCTGCTTTCCACGCCAACCCAGGCCACGCTGCGCGGAATAGACTTTGTAGACCCCATGCAGGGATGGGTGGCAGGCAGCGACAGTGCCGTGTTCAAAACGGCAGATGGAGGGCAGACCTGGGAAGGAGTGGAAACGCCGTTCCAGGGTAATTTCAATGACCTGCACGCCTGGTCGATGCAGGAAGTATTGGTGATAGGAACTTCCGGCTCGGTCCTGAAAACGGCCGACGGCGGGGAAACGTGGGCGTTCACCTCGCTCGACAGCCTGAAACAGCTTAACGCGGTCTACTTTCCGCAGCCGGATACGGGCTACGTGGTCGGGGCTTCCGGACTGGTGGCCCGCACCCTCGACGGTGGTCAGACCTGGGCGCTGCAAGAATCAGGACTTCTTTCCCACCTGAACGATGTGTTCTTTGTCGACGGCACCACGGGATACGCCGTTGGCAGCCTGGGCAAAATTCTGGTGACCTACGACGCGGGTGCCACCTGGCAGTCCCAGGTAAGTGGACAGTCCGGCACGCTGAATGCCATCTTCTTTCTGGATGCCGACCACGGTTACGTGACCGGCTCGGGCGTGCTACTCGTCACCGACGATGGCGGTCAGACCTGGGAAGAACAGTACCTTCCTGCGAGCGGTTACCTCTCGGATCTGGTGTTTCTGACGCCGGGTCAGGGATGGGTAGTCGGTGCGTTCGGCAGCGTGTTACGCTACAACCAACCGCTCACCGGACTGGAGGATGAGGTAAGCCGGCAAGCCGTTACGCTCCGCGTGTTTCCGAACCCCGCTTCTTCCCAAACGACCCTGGTCCTGCCTACGCCTTATACCGGGCAAGGGTACCTGCAACTGATCGATGCGTCAGGTCGGCAGGTCTATCAACGCAATCTTGCGTTCACAGCGGGCGAAACACGCTGGTCTATCCCGCCCGGCCTTGACAGGGGGATCTATTTCGTGCAGGTCGTAACGCCCGATAGCCGGCAAACCGGACGCCTCTACCTCCATCCCTAACGCTTTTCTACCTTGCTTTTCCGACACATGAAGCGATTCCTCCTTTTCTGCCTGCCCCTGTTGCTTACCGCCCCGGTCCTGGGGCAGGCCCCTGAGCTCGATACGTTATCTAACCTTCCCGAAGGCACAGCGCTATACGCGCCCCGGTACACCGAATCCGGTCAATGGGGGTATCTGCTCGGGCAAAACTCCTCGTACCGACAGCAGTTTGCCGAGAAGTACGAAATCACGGAGTCTACCCTGGTACGCGGCGTAATGGTCCACCTGACGGGCACCTTTGCACACCCCGATCACTACGTAGAATTCAACGTCTACACCGTGGGCGTCAACGGACTCCCCGCTGCCCGACTGGGCGGAAAACAGGTATTTTACAAAGACCTGGACCTGTCTGGCGAAGCGGCGGTGATCGACTTTTCCACGCCGATTGCGGTACAAGAGGCCTTCTTTGTTACCTTTAATGTGTTTGACTACCTGCATGGTGGTTACGAAGGCGATACCCTGGGCCTGCTGATGGGCGAGCCGGGCTCCCGTACGGAGGCCGATCTGACGCATTTCGGACGCAATGCCGTGCAGGCACACAACCACACAAAAGAAGACTGGAAAGACTTTTACAGCCAGAATTTTACGCCCATCGCCACCCATTTTGCGCTGTTCCCCATCGTCGACGCCAGTCCGGTTACGGCGCTGGAGCAGGCAGACGCGATGGCAAACGGGTTTTCGCTGTATCCAAATCCATCGGACGGTCAGGTTTCTTTGGTCAATCCCGGTGGGATTCCCCTCCACGTAATCATTCTGAATGGGCTGGGACAGCGAGTTTTTTCCACCCGGACTTTAGGCCAGCCGGTCGAAACGCTTTCCCTCACAACCCTACCAGCGGGCTATTACCAGGTCTTGATTCAACGCGGCAAACGCCCTCCTACCGCCCACCGGATTGCCCTTTTCTAACGATATCACCTTCAAGATGCCTCGATCCACACGAAGAAAATCGTACGTCCCATTCGCTTAATCTCCTCGAGAAAAAGAAAGCAATTGATGCAACACGGTTGCATATGCAATCGTAGCACCTATATTTGCAACACAGTTGCAGATAATGCACGCTTAGTCTCAGCTTATCCTCTCTCTCGGGAGAAGGGGTGCGGTGACGGTCAGATCATAACTACTGGTACGATGTCAACTTCCCTACAGCCTCCACATGCGGTAATGAGTCCTCTTCAGGTGCTCAAACGCCATCGGCTGCGAGGAACAATGAGTCGCATTCAGCTGCTGGAACTCTTTCTGCAACGGCCCTACGCCATGTCCCATGCCGAACTGGAAGCATCTTTACCAGGCGAATCCAATCGCATTACGTTGTACCGCAACCTGCGTCTTTTTTTGGAGAAGGGATTTCTGCACCGGGTAATGGATGAGGAGAAGGGAGTCAAGTATGCCCTCTGCGCTGCTCATCCTTACCGGTCGCACGCGACCGACCATGTCCATTTTAAGTGCAGAAAATGTGGCATTACCCGCTGTCTGGAAGAGATCGGCATTCCCGCTATTCCGCTCCCGGCCGGCTATGAACCAGACGAGATTCAGCTGCTGGTATCGGGGACCTGTGTCAGATGTCAACCGCACGCTCCCAGAAACGAATGATGGCAAGACTACAAATTTTCATTTTCACATAATCATTTTTTTATGAAACCCCGTTTTTCCTTTGCTTTGCTGCTTCTTTTGAGTAGTACGTGCTTGCTCCAGAGTTGTAAAAAAGACGATGAGCCCGAACCGGTCAACGAAGAAGAGCTGATTACGACTTTTCGCCTCACGTTCACCGAAGTGGGGAATTCGAGCAATACCTTCACGGCTACGTTGAGCGATCCAGACGGAGAGGGTCCCACCGCGCCTACTGTGGATGAAATCATGCTGGACTCGGCTACCACGTACAACGTGACGGCCGAATTTCTCAACGAATCGGACCCTAACGACGTGGAGGACATCACGGAAGAGATTCGGGAAGAAGACGACCAGCACCTGCTGTGTTTCTCTCCTTCCGGAGTGGACCTGACCGTTAACCGTACCGACTCGGACGGCACCTACGAGGTGGGTCTGACCTCCGACTGGGTAGCCGGTGCAGCCGGGAGCGGTACCATTACGATTGCACTCCGCCACCAGCCCGGCGTAAAAGACGGGACCTGCGATCCCGGCGAAGCGGATCTAGAAGCCACGTTTGACGTCACGATTCAATAACCTGACTTAACTTAACACAAACCCCTCGTTTATTCAAAGCGGATGCCCCCTTCTCATGCTCGCTGGTCCTGGGAAGGGGTTTCTTATAGGTGCGCGGTCCTTTTTCAGCTTGTATTAGACACTACACCGTGTGTCTGCTGACTATCTCGTCTAAAAGCGTCACGTTGCTTATCTTGCAAACTCGCAGCTGGAGGAAAACGTTATTCCCTTAGGAACCTCCTTGAAGTGATCATACATGGATAACACGAAACCTATTCGAGAGTTGCTGCACGCACATGGTTTGAAGAAAACACCCATCCGGGCAGAGATGCTAGAACTATTTATGGGTCATGACGTAGCGCTTTCCGCCAGCGATCTATTGGCGAAATTGACGGCGAACCACGACCGGGTAACGGTTTATCGAGCCTTAAATTCATTTGAAGAGCGTGGCATTTTGCACCGTGCCTCCGAAGACGGGCAAGGCGTGAAATATGCCATGTGCGGCCACCAATGTCCCGACGAGCAGCATACCGATCAGCATGCCCACTTCGTCTGTGATGAATGTCACCAGACCTACTGCCTAGAAGAGGTGGCGATCCCGGACGTAGAAGTGTCCGATGCTTTTTCGGTGAATCGGGTGAATTATACCCTGAGCGGCATCTGCAAAGCGTGTAAAGCCTGAAGTTCTCCGATGAGAAGCATGTACTTTTGCCCTAGCGAATTCCCTGGAGCTGGTTGAGGAGCGGACCCTGGATGGTGACCACCGCCGAGCGGGGTTTGGCATCTCCCTGGTGCGGCCAGTTGCTGGTCCACCGGCCGGCCTGGCTACTTTGCTCCCCCGGATGCTGGACACTCAAAAACAGCGTTCGCCCATCGGGCGAAAAACAGGGGCCGGTCAGTTCCGCATCGACCGGAGCGCTGGCTATCTGGAGTACCTGCCCCGCTTGTTTGCCGTGGCGGGGCATCACGAAAAGGCCGTTATTCTTAAATCTCTCGTACGGAGGTTTGTTCATTTTACTTCCCGAGATATCGGAGGTAAACCACAGGTTCCCGAGCCGGTCGAAGATCAGATTGTCGGGCGCCGCGAAGCCCGTTTCTTCTCCTCCGGTGAGCAGGGTAGACGCCTCGAACATCAGGGCACTGTGGTCGTTCTGATGCTCCTTAATTTTCAGGATGCTGCCAAAGTAATTTCCTTTGGGCACGTTGTTCGTTAACGTGACCAACACCTGCCCGTTGACCGGATCAATCTCAATGTCTTCCGGCCGATCCAGGGGCGTGGCCCCGACCAGCTTCGCGGCCTTTCTCAACTGGATCAGCACCTCCGTCTGGCTCGTAAAGGCAGCCGCCAGCACCGGTTGCTCCCGGATGTCCAGCGAGAGCCACTCACCCCGTTCCAGTTGCGCCACGTAGAGCTTCCCTTCTTTCAAATCACGGGGCTTGCTACTGACGTACTTGTACAAGTGTTCGTCGTTTTTATCGTCTCCGGTATACACCACGACACGTCCATCGTTCAGCATCGCCACCGTGGCACACTCGTGCGCACACCTGCCCAGAGCCACGTGTTTCTGTGCCTTCCCTGTAAAAGGATCGACCTCGACGACCCATCCGTAATGTTCGGGGGGCTGAGGATCGAACGTCTCCCATCCACGCTCAGAGGGGACAATGGCGTTTGTCTCGTGATCGCGCTCTCCGTAAAAAAAGTGGTAGTTTTCTTCACAAGTGAGAATCGTTCCCCAAGGCGTGAACCCTCCTGCACAGTTCCCAAGCGTGCCTTTGGCGTGCGTAGCCTTCACAATTGGTTCGTCCCAGTGAAACGGGATCATCGTTTCCGCCGTAAGCCGGCGGTTGTAAGCAGAGGTCGGCTTTCGCTGCCAGGTGTTGCCGGCATACTCCAGGTGCAGCAAGCTTCCTCCTACTGCGTACTGTTCTTCTCTTACATGGGCTAGAGATTGGGGTGCCAGACTCCCGTGCATAAAATAAGGATCCACGTATTCGTGGTTGACCCACAGGATTCCTTCGTGGGATTTGTTTTGGATCGGCACAAAACAGAGAAAATCGTTATTGAACCCGAAGGTATCCTGCGCGCTGATAGAATCCCCCCATTTGACCAGCAGGTCGTAGCGAAGGCCCTTTGCCAGCAGAAGGGCATCGTTGGCGCTGGGTGAGAGCGGCACGATGTCCGGTGTTTTCGGGGAAAAGAATCCGGCTTCCCCACCCAGCGTGGCGTAAGGCAGTAGGGTGAACGATACCGCCCCTTGCCCCAGCCACTCGATAAATTGCCTGCGTTTCATTTATAAAAGTGATTGGTTGGTCATTCGCTTGTGTCAGCGAATTTTCGTTTCGTATGTAAGGCGTCATGGCGCAGTACCAGGAGAGTCTTTATTGTTTTAAAACTGTTTCAGGAACGTCATCTTCCCGATCAATTGCTGCGTTTCGAAGGGCGTGTCCAGTTGGTTGTTGCGGGTGTCATTGAAGACGAGGTAGACAAAGGACAGGGGGCGGTACTCCCAGCTTCCCCGCACGTTCCAGCGGCCCTGCCCGTCGAACGAGTTGTACTGATACAATACCGATAATTGAACCCGCGGATTGAGGGCCAGCCGAGATCCTAACGTCACGAGGTGGGTTTCCAGCTTTTCCTGCGCCTCGCCTAATCCTTCCAGGGAGTTGTACTCATAATTCGCCGTAAAGGCTATGTGCGGGATCGGGGCCAGACGCGTTCCGCCGTTGAGCGTAAGTCGCTTTCCGTTGTAAAATTTGCCCCAGCTCACATTACCGGAAAGCGAAAGCTTGCGCGACTGATCGGTGTTGTAGTTGATCTGGTGCCGGGTGTAGTAATAGTCGCCCTGGGCAATGGAGATGCCCAGCGGCGCGAAGTCGAAATTGATGCGTTGCCAGGTCGGGTAAATGGCGTATTCCAGAAAGCTGTTGTCTACAAAATAGATGTAGACCGGAAACAGGTAGATGTTACCCTGCTGAAAATGGCCGGGGCGATCCGCATCGTGGTAATAATTCATGAACGCGCCGGGGTCCCACCGTCTGATCCAGGGCAGGCGCTTCGGTCGCCAGATGTAATACCCGCCCGGGCTGTGCCAGATCACATTCTGTTGAAATACGAAGCCCATGTCGGGGTGGTAGTGGCGGCTTACGAAGTTGGTCTGCCAGCCCAGGTACCATTGGTTGGATTGGTAGCCCGCGTAGAGGCTCCCGGCCAGGCCCATCGTATCGTTGTCGTTGTCGCGGGAGCCGGAGAGCATGTACGTCACCGTAAGTTCATTCCTGGGACGAATCAGCCCGTCGATCGTCAGGGTCGTGTTGTGGCTGCGTTGGGTGCCCAACTCGGACGAGGCTTCGTCAAGGCGGTGGGTGGCCATCACGCCCACATTGTTTTCTTTTCCGTAGTTCTGCAGGTACCGCGCCACAGCAAAGCTCGCCGCCGGGGTACGCGATGTTTCGGCCTGGTGCATGTACAGCCCCGCCACGGCCCGGTCGTCGTTGCGCATCGTGTACCGTGCCCCGCCGTCGATCCGGGCCGGTGCGGCGTTGAAAATGCCCTGCAGGCCGATGGTGCGGCTGAAAAAAGGTTTGACAGACTGATTGCCGGCGCCGGCCCAGATCCCCGAATTTTCCAGAAAAAACTGCCGCCGCTCCGGAAAGAAAATGTTGAACCGCTCCAGGTTATTGACCGCCAGATCCACATCGGCCTGGGCAAAATCGGTATTGAAGGTCAGGTCCACGACCGAGCGTGGATTGATCGCCCATTTGATATCGCCCCCCAGTTTCACGTTGCTATCTGTGCTGCGCTCGCCTCCCGCTTCGGCATCTTCAAACTGGTAGAGCAGATACGGCTCTATGCGCACGTTGGCGCTGGGTTCCGGCACGGTCAGGCCGGTCAGCTCAGCGGCATAGGTCATTCGGTAAGGCGAAAACGATTGAGGAATGGCCGGAAATACCGTCTGCTCGTAGTCGCGGCGGGCCAGTCGGGTGAAGGTGATACCCCAGGTCACCGAGTCGGTTTGCGTAGGACGCTCGTACCGCAGGGATTTGAACGGAATGGCAAACTCGGCGAAGTACCCCGAATCGGTTGGGTGGGTGCGTACCATCCAGAGGGCATTCCAGTCGTTATCCGTGTTGTTGTCGTTGAAGTTTTGCAGGTCGCGCTGGTTCCCGTAGGGCGTGGTTTGAAACGACACGCAGTACTGCTTGAGGTGCTGCGGATCGAGTTGAATGCCGAAAATGTCGTTCTCTCCCCAATTAAAATCCCGGCGTAAATCCTGTGCCCGCACCCCTTTTTTGCCCAGCGAATCGGCACAAAACACGCCCACGTAGAGGTTTTTCTCATTGAAAAGCACACGAACCGCCGTAGCATAGCGGTAATCTCCCCCCTGCCGAGGCTCAATCCGGAAAAAGCGTTCGATGACCGGCGCCTGCTGCCAGGCCGCCTCTGTCAACTCGCCGTCTACTTTGATGTTTTCCTCCGTACGGACAGCCCGAATCGTCTCTGGGATGGCCGGGGGGGGGAAGTTTTCGGCCGGTTGCTGGGCTACCACGGCCATCATCCGAAAAAGAAAAAAGCAGCAGAGAAGAGGTCGTATCATAGGTTAGCAATTTCCTTTCAGGTTGATCTATTGTGCCAACAAAAAGATTTATGCTGCCGTAAAAGAGCTCTCATTTGCGCCCTCATCTTTTGCACTGCCTATCTTGTAAGTCCGAACATCAGGCAATACTATTATTGCAACAATGTTGCAATAATAGTAAATAATTCACAAATGCAACTCAATTGCACTTGCGATTAATGACTTGATTGATCTCTTTAACTCCAAGTAGCGCACGCTGCATTCTTCCTAATCGTATTAACGCCCCCTCCTGATCCGCGTCAGTATACCTCGGCCTCGTCCAGGATGTAATTGCACTGGTTGATGTCGTCCTGGTTGAGCTTCAGCTTGCCCTGGATGGTTACCACCTGGTCCATCTTGAACCGGGGATGACCGGGCTTGAGCCGGAGCTCTACAATAGATTCCGGGCCGCCCGTCCCACAGAAAAAGCAGGAAGAGTAGGGATTGCTGGAAAGGATGAACATATTCTCTTCGGGCAACAGGGGCAGCATGTACCCCTTCAGGTACACCTCTTTTCCTTCCAGGGCTTTCACCGAAGCGCCGAAGTGGGGAACGTAGTACGAGGCACCAGCCTCCTTGTGGTACCGGCTGGTAAAGCGCACGTCACGCAGGGTTTCCCAAGTGATCTGGGTTTGTGCCCAGACGGGCGTCGTGATCAGCATCAGGAGAAAGATCAGGAGTCTAGGCATCGGCCAGGGTTTTTGATAAGTTCAGATGAAATACGCGGATGGCGGGCAATAGCGAAGCCAGCAGTCCCAGGCCCAAGGCGATCACCAGCAGCCACCCCTCTTCCGGCAGCCAGGCCCCGCCTGAAAAGGGATAGTGGTACCCGGCTTCCATCAGATGGGACACCAGCCACAGTCCGATGCGGCTGAACAGCATGCCCAGCAGAAACCCGCTCCCTGTCAGCAGAAGTCCTTCCTGTACGATGAGGCCGACCAGTTGCCAGCGGGTCGCCCCGTAGGTACGCATCAGGGCCATTTCGTAGATCCGCTCGCTCAGGGCGGTGTAGAGGCTGATGAAGACGCTAAGTCCTGATACGGACATGATCACCAGCGCCAGGGCCTGGAGCGTATCGACGCCTACGCCGATCAGACTGAACAGACGGCTGATTTCGTAGACAGGCACCGCCGCCTGCATGTTGGTGTCTTGGTTGACCATGCGGGGCAGTTGCACCATGCCCAGGGGGCTGCGGAAGCGGATGAGCATCGCCGTGATTTCCCGCTCCGCTTCCTTCTTATGTTCTTCATGGTCCAGAGGATGAGCTTCTTCTCCCAACTCTGCTTCTTCTTCGTGTGCTTCGTGCTCCAAAGGATCAGCTTCCTCTCCCTCCTCATGGTGGTGGATCTCCCACACGCTTTCGGTCGCGGTAAGAATGAGTTGGTCCAGCACGGAATAGGTGTAGTCCAGGAGGCCGACGACCCGATAGGCATGTGCTTCGTGGGCTTCGCCGCCTTCTTCCAGGCCATGGGTCCCCGCAAAGGTGTCCCCCACCTTCAGGTGCAGATTTTCGGCGACCGTCGCGCCGAGGGTCACCTCGAACGGTGCCTGCCACAGCCGCCCACGGGCGACCGTCGCGTCGTACAACTGCGGGTACTGGTCAGTCGTCCCTACAATTCGATAGCCCTGGTAACTGTCGCCGTACGCAAGGGGGATGCCGGAAGCCACGAGCGGATGGGCTCGGAGCCGTTCGGCCTCCTCCAGGGAAATATTGCCCGTCGGGGCATCGAGATGATACACGGCCGAAAGAATGAGTTGCAGCGGGCTCCCTTTGGCTCCTACCACCATGTCAATGCCTCGCACCTGGTTTTCCAGTTGCTGTTGTACATGATGATTCACCTGCACCAGAAAGGCGATCATGCCTACGCCCAGCGACAGTAAGACCAGGCTGAGGGCGGTACTGAGCGGTCGGCTCATCAGGCTCCGGTAGCTCAAGGTGAAAAGGTTCATAGCTCAAGGAGATGCGGAAAGGGATCTTTCAGCCGCCGATCGTGCGTAATGATAATCAGTTGCGCCCCGGACGCCAGCGCCTGCTGCTTCAGCAAGGCGGCCACCCGCCCGGCGTTCCGATCGTCTAGGCTGGCCGTCGGTTCATCAGCCAGGATCAGGCGCGGACGGTTGACCACCGCCAGGGCCAAGGCGGCGCGCTGCTGCTCGCCCTGACTCAGCCGGTGCGGCTTCTCGTGGAGCTTATGGCTCATCCCCAGGCTGTGGAGGACTTCCCTGATCCGGTTTTTGTCCTGCTTCTTTCCAGCCAGCAGCTGTATCAGTGTCAGGTTTTCTTCCAGCGAGAGGGCCCGCACAAAATGCGGCCGTTGAAAGACCAGCCCTATGTACTGCCCCCGGAAACGATCCCGCTGTCGGGATGAAAGTTCATGCAGCGACGTATCCAGCAGCTCCACCTGACCCGACTCGGGTCGCAACAAACCCGCCATCAGGTGCAGCAACGTCGTTTTTCCGACCCCGGATTCACCCACGATCAGCAGGTCTTCCCCGGCGTTCAGCTCGATGTCCGGAAAACGGAAGTAAGCCGTCTTGTTGTAGGTAAACACCAGCGATCGGGTTCGGAACATAGGCCTCAAAAGAAACACAAACATACCCAACGCCATTTCAAAAACGCAACTATGTTGCATTTAAATCTCAATGCGCTATATTTGCAACATTGTTGCATAAAAGGCACTTGAGATGAAAGATCAATTCATGGGGCTTCACTGGGATTTTGTCGGCTTCAGCGCCTCATTGCTCTGCGCTTTCCATTGTGCGGCCCTTCCCTTTTTGCTTAGCTTGGCTCCATTAGCCGGACTTCAATTTCTACACACGCCCTGGATAGAATACACGATCCTCCTGGTAAGTTTTCTGGTAGCGTCTTACGCATTGATACAGGGCTACCGCCGGCACCATCACAAACCCACGGCTTTACTCCTGGTTACCTTCGGATTTCTCCTGATCAGTACCGGTCATTTCTTGCCTGGAGAGTGGCAGGAACTTTTACTATCCTCCGGTGGAGCCATCCTTATCGCGCTGGCTCACCTGCTCAACTGGAAACTAATCAGACAATCACCTACGGAGTTGTCCACCGCTCGCACTAACAAAACGTTTCAACCCACTCAATGAAAAGAAATAAAATTCCAGTGACGGTGCTCAGCGGCTTTCTGGGAGCCGGCAAAACGACTGTACTTAACCACGTGCTGCATAACCGGCAGGGCCTGAAAGTGGCCGTGATCGTCAACGACATGAGCGAAGTCAACGTAGATGCCCAATGGGTACAGAATCAGACGCAGCTTTCGCGCACGGACGAGAAACTGGTCGAACTGTCGAACGGATGCATCTGCTGCACCCTGCGGGAAGACCTGATGATTGAGGTCGAGAAACTGGCGCGTATGAACAAGTTCGACTACCTGCTCATCGAAAGTACCGGCATCTCTGAACCGATTCCCGTGGCGCAGACCTTTTCGTTTGCAACGGGCGACGAGCGCTGGGACCTGACTCAATTCAGCCGTTTGGATACGATGGTGACCGTGGTAGATGCCCTCCATTTTGCTCGGGACTTCGGTAGTGCCGACACCATTGTGGACCGGCACCTGACCGACGATGCACAGGATCGCCGCACGATCGTCAACTTACTCACCGACCAGGTCGAGTTCGCCAACGTAATTCTGCTCAATAAGACCGACCTGGTAGAAGAAAAGCGACTACAACTGCTGGAAAGCCTGCTGCATAAACTCAATCCGGAGGCCAGACTGATCCGGACAGTCAGGGGTCAGGTAGATCCCAGAGCCATCCTCCACACCCACCTGTTCGACTACGAAAAGGCCGAGCAGGCCGCAGGGTGGATCAAAGAATTAAACAACGAGCATACCCCGGAAACGGAAGAATACGGCATCTCCTCTTTTGTATTCCGGGATCGTCGGCCCTTCCATCCGGAGCGGTTCTGGCAGTACGTAAGTCAAGACTGGCCCGCGAACATCATCCGCAGCAAAGGGATTTTCTGGCTGGCCTCCCGGCCGGCCCAGGCCCTCCTGTGGAGCCAGGCCGGGGGCTCTTTAAAAGCCGAACCTTACGGGCGCTGGTGGGCTTCCCTATCAAAGCAGGAACGGGCGGTACACCCTGTATATCAGGAAAACAAGCCGGAAATCCTGAAAAAATGGGATGCGCACTGGGGCGATCGGACGAACGAGCTGGTCCTTATCGGGCAGGAACTGGATCAAGAAGCTATCACCAGGGAGCTGCAACACTGCCTAATCGACGAGTCTGAGGAGGCTGAATTTGTGGCAGGTACTCATGTGGAAGATCCCTGGCCGGTGTAAGCGGACTTGTTAGGAGTGAAATGCCCCATCAGGGAAACCGGAGTTGCTGTGAGCTATATGCCCATCGTTAGAGAATTGTTGGCTGGTTTTGAGTGTGCGTTCCGTGAGATTTATGCTGAACAGTTCTGAACGACTGACCTGTTCCTGCTTCTATCTTACCACTGCCTCATTCGTCTGTTTGAAATTAAGAGTAACTAGTCTTACGGCCTACTTTTGCTCACCACCATCCTAGGAATACAGGAGTGCCTGCCCTGGCTTAATCGGCCTGAAAGACCGCAGCGATTACCTTTTATTGTAGTTTACAATGCACCTACCTGCCCATCGAGGTTCCCATAAAGCCCTTAAGGTGTTACTCTTAGCTTGTTTCCTTCGCCTGTATTATCGCTCCAGCAGTTAGGCTTTGCTTCGTTTACGTCCAAGACACGGTCGATTACCACTTCCCGCTTCTCAGCGCCTAGCTTGTTGTTGCAGGCTGATAGTCACCAATGAAAAGTCACCCTAACGCTGCCATATGTGTTTACCATAAGAACGTTGTTCAGAACTGGAAGGCGTAGACTTGACCGTAGTACCGGGTCCATCCACCTTGAAAGAACAGTAACTCCTTCGTGACTACATTCACCCGAGGAGACAGGCTTCCACATTACCCACCCGCCGTGTGACCTCTGAAAAAAAGAAATGAAAATTGCGTATCCAAAGACCCTCTTTTTTGCGAGCACTTTTTTTCCCATTCTCTCGAGCGTTCTGCTTCCTGGTAGCGTAGGGATTATTACTAGAAACCTACTTCTCTCACTCCCTTTACTAGATTCGTTACATTGCACATGCAGGGAGCACAGTCTGGGCAATAGCATACCTTTTAAAATTTGTCCGGCTGGCTCCGGATACCTTCTTGGGCATAACTAAATCTCCCCCTGCAGCCATCCACCCGCAAACGTCCACTCGTCTCAAACGGCGAAGCAGCAAGCGCCGGGAAGCAAAAGAGCGTTTGTCATGAACAAATAATGACTACATTTGGCACAGGTCGGACTGGCCTCAACCCATCACCCCCTTGAAACGCGCCCTCTCCCTCTTGCTGCTCGCGCTGCTCATGTACAACATGATGGGGTACTACGTGCAATTCCACCTCCAGCACCTTTCCTTCGCTCAAGAGCTTACCCAGGCCATCGACGCCGGCCAGATTCCCGACCACGAGCTGTTGGTGTTTAAATCCGCAGTGCCGCTCTACCACCAGATCGATAAGGACTTTGCCCGTGCCACGGGCAACTTCGAGTACCAGGGCCGGTTTTACGAAATGGTCAAGTGGAAGCTGGAAAACGACACCATCTACACCTACTGCCTCACCGACGCCAAGAAGCAGCAGTTGTATGAGCAACTCTCCCACCACGTCCGCACCCAGGGACTGGACCTGAGCCATAAAGGCGAGCCTTCCGAAAAAAATGTGATCCGTTTTCTGAAAGAATACCTGCCCCTGCGCAGACTGCCGCTTCAGTTCCAGCGGCCCGTGGACATAGTCGTGCAGGCGCCTACGTGTGCTGTAACGACTCCTCTCTCTCCCTTCCTGTCCATCCCCACCCCGCCGCCCAAACGGGCCTGATCCGGCCGTATCCTTTTGATATGCTGTAACCGAACCATACGCTTCGGGTGGCGTGGCCTGCACCGTGTTGGCTACGTCCCGGAAGTCGTCAGGAAGCGCTGAACGCACAACTCGTGGACAGGGCACTCTGTGCATTGCCCATGATGGCTGCGCTTTCTTCTGACGGCGATCACCGGACAGCGCACAGCGAAAAGGATTACGTAGAACGGGTCGGGTCGCCGGACTAGACCGACCTCCAGCCAGTTTCGACACGAGCGCTCCCATCAGCGCTTGGGTTCCTTTCTTTACTTCTATCTGATTCACATGATTTCCTCTACCTTACTTGAGGCATCGCGTACGATGCTGCTTACGTGCTTATTTGGATTGATCACCCTTTTTTCCCTGGCTACTCAAGCCCAATCGACCGGTACCCTGCAGGGCCAGGTCGTCGATGCGGAAGGTCACCCCGTAGAAGCCGCCGCCGTCCTGCTCTCGCCCTCGCGCCAGCGCACCGTCACCGACGTAGCGGGCCGTTTTCAGTTCCCCCAACTGCCGGAGGGAGACTATACCCTGACCATCACCCACGTTTCGTTCGAGCCGTTGACACAGGAAATTACCTTCCGCGCCGGTAGCACGTCCCGGCCACGCTTCACGCTGACGGCGGCGACGACGACGTTGCAGGATGTGGAGATCCGGGGACTGGCCTCGGGCATCTCGTCACTGCCCGCCCAACAGGGAACGCTCGTCTTCGCCGGCAAGAAAACCGAGGCGATTGCACTGACCGGTACCGAGGCGAACCTGGCGGAAAACAATCCCCGGCAGATTTTCGCCAAGGTGCCCGGCGTCATGGTCTGGGAAATGGACGGTAGCGGCAACCAGGTCGGCATTTCCCTGCGGGGCCTGAATCCCCACCGCTCCTGGGAACTGAACGTGCGGCAGGATGGCTTCGTCACGAACTCCGACCTGTTTGGTTACCCCGAAAGTCACTACAATCCGCCGATGGAAGCGGTGGCACGGATCGAGCTGGTGCGCGGGGCGGGTGCCCTGCAATACGGCCCGCAGTTCGGCGGGATGCTTAACTACGTGCTCAAGCAGGCGGATACCACCCGTCCGTTCGGCTTCGAAACCCAGCAAAGCGTTGGTTCGTTCGGACTCTTCAGTTCGTTCAACGCCGTGGGCGGCCGGGTCGGTAAACTCACCTATTACGGTTACTACGACTTCCGTCGCTCCGACGGGTGGCGCGAAAACAGTGACTATCAGTTCCACGCCTGGCACACGTCGGTGGCCTACCAGTTCTCGCCGAAGGTGCGGCTGAGCGGCGAGCTGTCGCACATGGCGTACGTGAACCACTTTGCCGCCGGTTTGACCGACGCGATGTTCGAGGAAGATCCGCGCCAGTCGAACCGGGGGCGCAACTACTTCAACCCGACGATTTACCTGCCCGCCCTTTCCCTGGCGATCCAGGCGACGCCCTCGACCTTGATTTCCGTGCAGGGGTCGGCCTTGCTGGGACAGCGCAACTCGGTGCAGTTCATCACCCTGCCGACCGTCGACGACACCATCAACCGTGACCTCGGCCATTACAATCCCCGTCAGGTGGACCGCGACTACTACCACAGCTACGCGAGTGAAGCCCGGGTGCTGCAACGGTATGGGCTCTTTCAACGGGAGCATCACCTTTCGGCTGGGGTGCGCTACGGCTACAGCCGCACGGTCCGGCAACAGAAAGGTGTGGGCACGTCCGGCACCGACTTCGACCTGTCGCTGACCGCTCCTTACGGCATCGACCTCGTGTTCCGGACCCAGAACGTGGCCCTGTTTGCCGAGAATGCCTTTCACCTTACCAACGCTTGGACCGTGACGCCCGGCTTCCGGCTGGAGCACGTGACGACCGACCGAGAAGGCGTAATTTCGGGCTTAGCCGCCAACACGATTCCCTACCGACTCAAGCGCCAGTTTCCCCTGTTCGGCCTCAGCACGGACTACCAGCTCAGTCCATCGGTCCGTGCGTATGCAAACGTCGCCCAGAACTACCGACCGGTCCTGTACTCCGATTTGATTCCGGCCACCAACCTGGATCGTACTGATCCGGCGTTGCAGGACGCGCGGGGCAGTAATTCGGAAGTGGGATTGCGGGGGCAGTGGCAGGAGTGGCTACAGTTCGACGTGAACTATTTCCGGTTGCAGTACAATCACCGGGTCGGTACGCTGGTCCAGACCGATGCAAGCGGCACCTATTTCTACAAAACCAACGTGGGCAACACCCTCAACCAGGGCGCCGAAGTGTTTATCGAAGTAAAGCCGTTTCGCACGCTGCCGCTCTCGCTCTTCACCTCGACGGCCTACAACGCCGCCCGCTATACGGAAGGACAGGTGGTGGTGTCGGATCAGAACGTGGACATCACCGGCAATCGCATTGAAGGCGTCCCGCCGTGGATCAGCCGGAACGGCATCCGCTACCGACACCAGGGGCTATCGGCCACCGTGCAGTTCAGTTACGTGGGTACGTCCTACTCCGATGCGCTGAATACGGAAGCGACCCCGACGGGCGTGAACGGCCGCGTACCCGATTATCTCATCACGGACCTGAACGCCACGTACCACTTCGGATCGCACTACAACGTGAAGGTGTCCGTCAATAACCTGACCAACGCGATGTACTATACCCGCCGCGCCACCGGCTATCCGGGACCGGGCATTTTGCCTTCCGACGGACGCAGCTTGCTGGTGTCGGTCGGAGCCAAGTGGTAGGGGATGCCCTCAGAAGAATTGTGCGCTGAAACTGGTGGACGACTGCAGTTTCCTCCACTTCAGTGATGTTGCTCTTCAAACAAGCAGAGGCAATCCACTATCATGGAAACCATTCGCGCCAAAGCAGCCCCGTACCGATAAGTAGCAAAGATTGCGGAAAGGAAACGAATCGGGGCCCGCCAGAATAAGAACAAATGGCTGTTTTCAATCCTGTCAAATAAATTGTGCTTCAGGTCTTTAGCATAGTACCCCCTTGAAAATAGGACAAACTTATGTCCACGTAGTTACTTGAATCATAGCAATCGCTATCCGTTTGAAACCGATTTTGTCAACAACGCTTGTCTCTGACGGGTTGCATCTTGCCCAGTAGATTGTGCATTTTTTTTCGTCGATTTCTTGTTGCGCCGACCCCACCAGATCAGAAAGCCGGTGATGGGCAGCGACGTGGCGACGAGGCCGGCGAGGAAGGTAGACAGCTTGCCGAATTGCCCCCACCACTGGCCCATGTGGAGTTGCCAGACCATATTTTCCGTCCGTTCGTGCTGCAGGAATTGGGGGTCTACGGTGATCTTCTCGCCGGAGTAGCGGTCGTAGATGCTCAGGTCCGCGTTCTCGATGCTTTTCAGTCCCACTTTCCCGGTCGTAAAAATGTAAGCGCCCAGCTTCTGGAAATTGGGGTCCCACAGGCTGATTTCTTTTTTGTCGGGGTACTCCTGTTCCAACACCTGATAAGCCAGCGGCACCAGATCGAGCGAGGCTTTCGTGGAGTCCATGGGGGGCAAGGCTTCGTCCATATGGGCGATGTTTCCGCCGGTCGCCTCGATGGTGAAACTCATCAGTCCCGGAAAAAAGATGATCAGACCCGTGACACTCAACACCAAGCAGATCAGTAAGGAGTAAAATCCGTACACGTTGTGCAGGTCGTAGTTCAGCCGCTTAAACTTGGCTTTCCACTTGATGGTAAAGCTCGCCTGCCGGGTCGCGCGCGTCCATTTTCGGGGCAACCAGAGGATCAGGCCCGTCAGGCAACTGATGACAAAGACGATGGTCGAGATGGCGACGATCCAGTGGCCGATCTCCCCGGCCAGAAACGAGGCGTGCAGGTGGGCCGTCACAAAGAAGAAGTAAATGCTGTTGTCTCTCTTCAAGATTTCCCCGGTGTAGGGGTCCATGTAGATCATGGCCAGCTTGCGCTCTTTCGGGCTGAAGACCCGCAACCGGATGCTCCGTCGGGGATCTTTGAAAAACACGTACTCCGAAATGGCAAACGTGGGGTAGTGTTGCTTGAGGTGTTGGTCGATCTCCTGGGACGTGATGCGCTCCGTACCTATCTCCTGCACGTATTTGGCCTCGCCCGCGGTCCAATCCATGATTTCGTCTCCATAGACGATGATGGTTCCGGTGAGGCAGACAAACACCACGACCAGGCCGGACGCGATGCTAGGCCAGAGATGCACCCAGGCCACGATACGGTCGAACAGGCTTTTCTGCTTCTTTTTCATGGGACGACGGGAGCTAGGGTTTTTCATGGTTGCCGGTGTGACGTGGACAGGAATAGGTGACGTGAAAAACAGACAACCGCCGACGAAAATCGCCGGCGGTTGCGGTGGAGTTCCTTAAAATTTATACGCGAAGCTGACGACCGCATGACGGGTCTTCTGCGGCATGGCCCAGTAGCTGCTGGTCCAGTACGCCTCGTTGCCGAGGTTGTTCAGCTTGACGCCGATCCGGTACTGTGGCCGGTTGTAAAAGACCGTTGCATTCAGGACGGTGTAGGCCGGGATGGTGAACGTGTTGGCGTCGTCGAGAAAGGCTTCGCTCACGGAATTGCCGCCGAACCCGAGGCCCAGCCCTTCCAGCGTGCCCTGCGGAAACTGGTAGCTCGTCCAGAAGTTGAGCGCATGCTCGGGCGTGGAATAGGGACGATGGCCCTGCACGTCTTCGCTGGCTTTGGTGTACTGACTGTCGTTGTAGCCGTAGCCCGCCACCACGTTCCACCCGCGCACGGGGCTGGCGATCAGCTCCACCTCCACGCCTTTGCTGTTCTTGGTGCCGTCCTGCACCTGGTTGAAGCCACCGATGTTGTCGTTGTTGGGCACCGTCCGCACGATGTTGCGCACCGTGATGTCGTAGTAGCTGACCGTCGCGCTCACCCGCTCTGAGAAGAGGTTTGTTTTCACACCTCCCTCCCACTGCGTGGCGTGTTCGGGTTTGTAGGCGATGGTGTTGGCGGGATCGGTATTGTCGGGCGCGACGTTCTGAAAGCCGTCCATGTAGTTGGCAAACAGCGACACCTGTTCGGGTACCACCTGGTAGACCAGCCCCAGCTTGGGCGACACCGCCGTCTGCTCGAAACTCTCCGATTTGTTGGCGAAGTGGTCGATCCGGGCGCTGGCCATCACCAGCAGCTGGTTGGTCAGGTTCAGCACTTCCGACACGTAGGCGCTGTAGGTACGGGAGTCCCGCTTGTACTGGAAGAAGGGCGGCGTACTGCCCAGTTGGTTCTGGTACCCTTCCCAGTTAATGTCCCGCTGCGGATTGGCAAAGCTCACCGTGTCGTACACGAAGCGCGTGCGCCGGTCGGCGGTCCTCAGTTCGTAGTAGTCGACGCCCACCAGCAGCCGGTTTTTAAGCGGCCCGAGGTGAAAGGTGCCGATGAAGTTCTGTTGTAGCTGCGTGGAGTTGAAGTTACTCACGATGTGCATCGGCATCCGGCGCACCTGACTGTTGTCCAGGAACGTCAGGAACAGGTAGTTGGCCTCGTTGTCAGTATGGCCGGACGAGAAATTGGTCTGCGACACCCACTGGTCGGAGAGCTGGTAGGTAGCCCGGGCAAAGACGTTGAACACCTGCGCCTGGCTCTGCATCTGGTCACTGCTGTAGGAATATTGAAAATCGTACGACAGGTCGTCGAAGTTCGTGGCGGTGACGCCGGGGCTGATGCCGAAGTAGGCACTGGGGCGGCGGGTCTGGAACAGCTCGGCCTCTACGTTCAGCGTCAGCCGGTCGCTGGCCTGGTAGGTGAAGTTGGGCGAAAGGGCCCAGGTGCGCTGACGGCCGTAGTCCTGAAAACTGTTTTCGTTGTGCTTGACGGCGTTGACCCGGAACAGGGCCGTTTTGCTGTCGTTGAGCGGCGTGTTGACGTCCAGCGTGAGGCGCGACAGCCCGAAGCTCCCGGTGCTGTAGCCCACCTCGCCCCGGAAACGCTCGAACGGCTGCTTGGTGACCCGGTTGATCAGCCCGCCGTAGGAAATCAGCGCCGAGCCGAACAGGGTTGCCGACGGCCCTTTTATCACCTCGATACGCTCCAGGTTGACTGGGTCGGACAGCGTGACGTAGTTGGTCGCCATGCCGTTGCGCAGCGCGATGCCGGTGCTGAATCCGCGCAGGTTGACGTTCAGGCCGACGCCGCCGGAGCCGACGCCTTCCACCACGCTGTTGACGCCGGGGGCGTTCTGTATCGCGCCCTGGATGTCGGTGATCTGCTGCTCCTGCATCAGTTCCTGCGAGATGACCGAATAGACCTGCGGATTTTCCAGGTTGGCGAGGGGCATTCGGGCCACGTAGTCGGTTTCGGGTTCGGCGAATTTGTTGGTGTTGGTCTGATCGCCCGTCACGATCACTTCCTTCAGTCGCTGACTCGTTTCCTGCAAGGTGATTTCCGGCAGTTGGGTGGTCTCTCCCGCCACGACCTCAGCCGTGAGCTGCTGTGCTTCCAGTCCTACGTAGGAGACGACCAGCGTGTGGGTACCGGGCTTCACGTTGCGGATTTCGAAGCGACCGTTTGCGTCGGTCACCGCGCCGCGCTGTGATTGCTCCAGTACCACGTTGATGAATTCGGCGGGTTGTCCGTCGGCCGTGCGGACGGTTCCCTGAATGGTGCCGACCGTGCGGCTCTGCGCCTTCAGGTGAAAGGAGACGCTGATCAGCAAAAGCAGGGGCAGGAAAACGCTTCTCCAGGAAGCGGCAAGAGGTAAAGAGGAAGACATAAGCGTAGAGAGAAATAATGTTAAGATGAAGTCGGATTGTGTCCGCGGGTGTCCGCCTTCCGTTAGCCTTTGGAGGCATTCACCTGCTCGGTCACCGCGGCGGGGACAGGGTGTTGGGGAGAGGGCCGGACGCCGGAACGTTTAGCGCGTGTGCCCCTGCCCTGCGCGTTGCGCGGCTTCTTTTTCTTCTTCCCTAACCAGATGATCAGGCCTGTGATCGGCAGGCTCGCCGAGATGAGACACGCCAGAAAGGCGATGATCTTCGTCCAGAGTCCCCCAACGGACCC
>NZ_FNFO01000021.1 GCF_900100765.1 Catalinimonas alkaloidigena
ATTCATCGAGCCCGGAGCCTTGGAGCTGGGTGATATCCTAACCTATCCGCACTACGCCGCTTGAAAATAATGTCCGGTCTTTTGTAGGAATTCCATTCTGACCGGGGTGGACAATACGCAGGAAAGGCTTTTCGTGGCCTTCTCAGTAACAAAGAGATGTTACAAAGTATGACAGGGCCGCCTGGCGGTCGGGCAGCCAGTCCATACGATAATGCTTTTATGGAGTCTTGCTTTAGCCGTTTTAAAGCGGAATTACTTGAAGATGCCGGGCGCCCGGTGGCGAGTTTTTCAAAATAGAGAAGATGCCCAGACTGAGATCTTTGAATACATCGAGATGTATTACAATCCCATAAGAAGACACTCTGCCTTAGCTTATGAATGTCCTGTGGCTTTTGAAAACAATTACTTTTATAAACTCTAAGCAAATTCACTGTCCGTCTAAATCAACACACCTCAATAAGTGGATTTCCAATAAATCGAACTTCTACTTATTCGCAGAATTCTTAGTACACAAAGAAGAAAAGCTGGCCATTAGCTCAGCTTTTCTTCTTCCACTCTTAAATTATGAACAATGCCAGGGATACTTGTCGCTTTTCGCCCGGTTGGTTGTCCATTGTAAAGGTTGTAAATTGGCTAACTCGTCGCCACCGCCTTTCGCAACAGGTTTGATATGATCAATTTCCCAACCTTCAGAGAGGTCGGTTCTGCCGTATGCTTGGCGGGCAATGAGTTTGCCACAAATATCAGTGCGGTATAGTGTAGGATCGCGTCCATAAATTGGTTTTCCCTTTTGCCAGACTGATTCAATAGTAAAAAGGGGAAAGGCGCTCCCTTGCCTGTCCGTGTTTGGTCTCCGACTCACTTGTCGGGTTGACGGATTAAAATTCATGTAAAAACAATTTAATTTTGAATGCCAGCCTATCCCATGCTTGCAAAAGGGACGTAATAGAGGAGCTTCTAAAAGATATTATTATCTTTACAATGCAAACTAGTTCTCCTCGCTAAGGGGATGAGCCTTAGCACTTCCATACGCTTGAAGTGTAATCTTTTGGCCAAAGTCAACTGTTCCCGCAGTTGACTTTGGCTTTTTTTTCATCAGCCATTAGGATGGTTACTATGCAAACATAGAAAAAAATAACTTCCTCTTGAACTTAATCTGTGATATTTTCTAGGATGTTATATAACATTAGTGAAATTGTTGCAAGCAATACCAAAGGATACTAATTTTGGCCATGAGCCAAGTACTTCCTGAGGATTATCCCTTACAACTCCAGGGCATTCGAACCCGACATAACCTAACCCAGACACAACTTGCCGAACTCCTAGGTGTGTCTTTTGCGACAGTTAACCGATGGGAAAGAAAACATACCAAACCCTCGCTTGAGACCTGGCAAAAAATTCAGGAAATAGAAGTCGGTGCTATTGTTGCCGAACAGCTTGTATCAGCCAAGCTAGAAAATATTCCTGATACTTTCATTCTTGATTTTTTGGGTAATGCCAAAGCTGCCCGTTCGGTCGTGGAGGGTGAGCGTCTGTCGCAAGGACATCAATACAATCCAGCTTACGCCGTAGAGACAGCGCGTATTGATCCCCTTCCTCATCAACGTGTGGCGGTGTATGAACGGATGCTTTTGCAACCCCGACTGCGCTTTTTGCTAGCTGACGATGCCGGAGCCGGAAAGACAATTATGACCGGCCTCTATATCCGGGAGATGCTTAACCGAAAGTTGCTTCACCGGATATTGATTGTCGCTCCTGCTGGTATTGTGTCGAACTGGCAACGGGAGATGCAAGAGCTCTTCGGATTGTCTTTCAAGATCATGGAGGGAGGGCACGCACGCAGTGAACAAAACCCGTTCCTAGGAAATGAAAGCGATTTCTTGGTGATCAGCGTAGACACGTTGCGGCAAGATCGGATGTTCAGACGTTTACAAGAACCCGAAGTGCAACCATATGACTTAGTCGTGTTTGATGAGGCTCACAAACTAGCGGTCAGGCAGTCCCCGGACGGACGCGAAGAGAAAACCCAGCGTTACCGCTTGGCAGAGGCTCTGGCCGGGGTGTTTTCTGACGACGAGCGTTGGGCGCTATCCTGGAGTACACAGCACCTGTTATTGCTTACTGCTACTCCACATATGGGAGATGATTACCCCTATTTTGGGCTATGGCGACTATTAGATCCTGAGGTATTTCAGACACCCAAGGCACTGAATCTGATCACACCCGATGCGAGGAGGCGGTATTTCATCCGGCGGATCAAAGAAGAGATGATTGACTTTGATGAAAATCGGATTTACCCGCCCCGGGAGACCAATACACTCTCTTTCTCTTACTCTGCCGAGGAACGTTGCTTGTATCAGGACCTGACCAATTATATGAAGCACCAGTATAACCAAGCACGTTTTCTGAACCGCAAAGCCGCGATCATGGCAATCAACATATTTCAACGACGACTGGCCAGTTCGACGGAAGCGCTTCGTATCTCGTTGGCCCGAAGGCTAGAGAAGCTGGAATATCTGGTGAATGAAGTCAAAGATGGTGGGCTGACCGAAGTTGAACTGGAACGAAGACAGCTGGCCCTTGATAAAAAGATTCTGGCCGACCCTTTCCTAGATATGACGGGAGATGAAGAGGAAAGCAAGCGAAACCAAGAACAAAATGAGCGGATTGAAGACGACATACTGGGGGTGGTAGTAACTACTATTGCTGAGCTTGAAGAAGAACAGAATGCAGTCAAGCATTTGCTTGATCAAGCAGAGAAAATTCTGGCGGATGGCTATGACGCAAAGTTCCGGCAGTTAAAGGATTACATCGACAATGACAAGCACGGGCGTGAAAAGCTGCTCATCTTCACTGAATACAAGGACACTCTTAACTTTTTGGTGAGGAGGTTGGAGGGTATTGGATATGCCGCTCAGGTGGCGTATATCCATGGCGGGCTGAAAAGGAGGGAGCGAGATGAGCAGGCAGATTTTTTCCGCAGACCGACTGAGAGAGGTGGCGCGCAGTTCCTGGTGGCCACCGATGCCGCAGGTGAAGGAATCAACTTGCAGTTCTGCTGGCAGATGGTCAACTACGACCTTCCCTGGAACCCCGCTAGATTAGAGCAGAGAATGGGACGTATTCACAGATATGGTCAGAAACACAGAGTGGTCTCAATCACGAACTTCCTGGCACAAGACACACGTGAAGGGCAGGTCTTACAGGCACTTTCACGCAAGCTCGAAGCCATTCGCGTCGAACTGACCACGGACAAGGTATTCGACGTGATCGGGAAAATTCTGCCGGATCAGACTCTGCGACAGTACATGAAAGAGCTAATTGACCGACCCGAATCTGTGCACGAAACGGTCGAGCAGATTGAGGCAATCTCTGCAAAAAAAGTCAGCGATACGATCAGCGAAGAGCGGGAACGCTACGGCACCGAGGACGACCTCTTGATAAGAGTAAAACCCCTAAAGGCGGCCTACGAGCGTGAACGTCTGCGGCAGCTACTGCCGGGGTATCTGCTCCGCTACGTACGTGAAGCAGCTCCCTTATTAGGGTTGTCCCTCATTGCACAGGACGATGCAGGGACGCTCGCAGGGAGTGATCCGGAAAAGCAATTTCACTTTCAAGCACGGGAATCCGGAGCGTTTGATGGGCTATTGCCTGTACTGGAAGGGTATGGAGTCGACGTGCGGCACCCCATTCGCTTCACACGTCCAGACAAAAATGATAAGGCCATCTGGTTTCGTCCGGGTGAACCGTTGTTCGAGCGTTTCCGCGCCCTGTTGGCGGCACGATACGACGAAGATGCGCACCGAGGCGCGGTGCTGATTGACCCGACGGCAGCAAAGCCTTACTTCATGCATGTAGGATACACTACTGTACTCGACGGTAAAGAGGGTGGTGCATCGCAAAGGACATTGGAGCAGACCCTCACAGCGCTGTTACACGAACCGGGGCAGGAGCCGATAGAGATACCATTGGAGAAATTGCTGTTGATGCAGCCCGGTGAAGAGCTTCCCATGGCTTTTCGCCACTTGCTGCGTGAGTCTAAGCAGTCGCTCGGGTTAAGCGAACACAAACTAAACGCGCTCACTGAACAGAGGGTCGCCTTTTACCGACAGGAGCGCCTTGACACCGCGACAGAACGAGCCAATTATCTCCGGCGTGGCTTCGATCTGCACCTTGCTGAAGTAGCCCAGGAGCGCTCGAAAGCACGTAGAGATACAAAAGGCTCTAAGAAACTGGAACTTATTAAGGAGCGGCAAGCACGAGTTCGCCAGCAAAGGGATGTGGCGCTAATGCGGCTTGATCAAGAGGGCACACACATTCACGCCGTACCCGCCGAATGGATCGCTCATTTTATAATCATCCCCTCTTCTAGCCACGAAGTACGTGCACGTTTCGATCAAAATATTGAACTTAGGGCGATGACTGAAGCTGTGGCCTATGAACGCCAACGTAACGCAAAAGTATGGGACGTCTCAACCCCGGCACGAGCGCAAGCTATGAACCTAACTGATTGGCCGGGCTTCGACCTGCTTTCCAAACATGAAACAGGTGAGCGGGCTATTGAAGTAAAGGGGCGCGCTGACGTTGGAATGATCGAGATGACTGAAAACGAGTGGGCTAAAGCCTGCAACTTACGTGGACGCTACTGGCTCTATGTGGTGTTCAATTGCGCCACGACCCGCCCCACTCTCTACCGTATTCAAGATCCCTTCGGAAAACTAATGCACACCGTGAAGCGCGGCTACTGCATTGACGTTACTGAAATTCATCAATTAGCCGACATCTGATGCCATCCCTTCAAGACACACGTCTCATTGAGACAGGGTTTCCTCTAAAAGAGACCTCCCTAGATTCCGTTCACGAGAAGAACGTTCGGCACGGTCACATTTCAACGTTGCATATCTGGCCCGCCCGACGACCCCTAGCCGCTTGCCGGGCGGCGTTGCTGACAACGTTGCTGCGTGACCCGATTGACTCCGAAAGGCGTACGGAGTTGCTGCGGAAGATTGGTGGCACGCTGAAAGATGATCCAGACCAACCAGGGAAACAGGTTACGCAGGGGGGCGTGTTGCACTGGGGGAACGAGAGCAGCCCGGTAATGGACGAACTGCGAGAGGCAATTCGTGAGGTTTATCCTTTCGAACCGCCGAAAGTGATGGACCCCTTCTGCGGAGGTGGTGCAACGATGCTAGAGGCTATGCGGCTGGGTTGCGACGTGACGGCCGCCGACCTAAACCCGGTGGCGTGGTTTATTCTGAAGTGCACGTTGGAGTACCCCCAACGCATTGGGAAAGAGCGCCGAAAGCTACCGGAGTTTGCTCACCAATTACCGCACTTTCTGGTCGATTATCGAAAAGCAATCAAAACATCTGGTGCAGGTGCTCAAACCAACATTTTTGAGGAGCAACCAGTGGCTTTAGATTGGCACGTACGGCTATGGGGGCACTGGGTGCTTGAGCAAACTCGTGCTGACCTGGCGGCGTTCTACCCGACCGTGAACGGCCAGACTACGGTGGCTTATTTGTGGGCACGCACGGTGACGTGCAAGAACTGCCGGGCCACGTTGCCGTTATTGAAGACCCGGTGGCTTTGCAAGAAGGAAAACAAGCGGGTGCTGCTCACGATGGAGCCGCACCAAGACCGGACAGGCGTGACATTCGGCATCGACGAAAATGTACCAAAGAAGGGCAAAGGAGCTAAACTACGAGAGCACGACAAGAAACTTGGAGCTGGAACCATTTCAAGGGCGGGCGCACAGTGCCCCTGCTGCGGACAGATTATGCCGTCGGAAGATCTTAGAGAGGCCGGAAAGACGGGCAAAATGGGTCAGATGATGACGGCTGTAGTAATAGAGGAGACCAGTAAAAAGAAAGGGGGGCGTAAACCTGGCAAAGCTTACCGGCTTCCTACCCAAGACGACCTGTCTGTCGCTGAGAAAGCAGCCGATCATCTGACGGAACTCTACGCTGATATTCCATTCGGTTTGCCGGACGAGCCTACTCCTAAAAGCGGTGGGGGGGCTAGCCGTGCGTTTTCTGTGGATGGTTTTGGACTTGATCAGTGGCATAAACTATTCACTTCACGCCAACTCCTCACCTTAGGAGCACTCGTCAAGTATACTCGCGCTGTTCCTGTAGCTATGAAAAAAGAGGGTTATGCTGATCACTGGATAGAGGCTATTGTATCTTATTTGGCTCTGGGTGTTGACAGACAAGTTGATAGGCTATCTGCTTTGTGCAGATGGGATATGGGCTATACTAAGATTGCTAATACCTTAACCAGGTTTGCACTTCCTATCGTTTGGGACTTTGCTGAAGGAAATCCATTCTCAAATTCGACTGGCAGCTATTTATCAAATCTTGAATGGATTGCTCGTTATATCGCCCACTCACTAGACGCCACCAAGCAATCATCTAAATCCTCCATTCGCAATGTGAATGCAATTTCTACAACAGAGGAGAATACTGCTGACATCGTCTTGACAGACCCACCTTATTACGACGCCATTCCTTATTCGGCGTTGATGGATTTCTTCTACGTCTGGCTAAGGCGTACAATATACGGTCTTTCTCCAGAGATCGACGAAGCTTTTAAAGAACCGCTTGCACCCAAATGGGACCACAATCGGAACGAAGGTGAATTAATTGATGATGCCGCCCGGTTTGAGGGAAATAAAGAGGTTTCAAAGAAGGCTTACGAAGACGGCATGGCACGGGCCTTTGAGGCTTGCCACCGGGCGTTGAAAGACGACGGTAGGCTTGTGATTGTCTTCGCCCACAAGAAGGCTGACGCCTGGGAGACGCTAGTTTCGGCTATCATCCGAGCGGGATTCGTGGTGGACGCAAGTTGGCCTATTCAAACGGAGATGGGCAACCGTACCCGGGCGCAAGCCTCGGCAGCCCTCTCCTCATCTATCTGGTTGGTGTGCCGCAAACGCACAGAACTCCGCCCCGGTTGGGACAACAAGGTACTTAAAGAAATGGACGAGAAAATTCCCGAACGGCTGCGGAGATTCTATAATGATGGTATTCAAGGACCAGACTTTCTGTGGGCGGCCATCGGTCCTGCCCTGGAAGCTTACAGTGCTTATCCATTCGTGAAGAAAGCCAATGAACCGGGGGCAGTGATGACCGTCCGCGAGTTTCTTCAACACGCCCGCCAACGGGTGGTCGACTTTGCTGTGGGTGCTGTCGTCGAAAAATCTAACGACGGGAAGGCCGTCGATACAGCTGCGCTCGACGAGATCAGCGCCTACTACATTTTGCACCGTTGGAGTTTCGGTCACGAAGAAGTGCCAGTGGGGGTTTGCATTCAGTTTGCAACTTCTTGCGGGCTGGATGACCGCCAACTTACGGTCGGGTACGACCTACTAGCCCCTGGCAAGGCGCGTAAGAAGGCAACGACCGACGAAGACGATGACGGAGCGGAAGATGAACCGCTAGAAGCCGATGATAAGAACACACTGCGCCTTAAGACCTGGTCTCAGCGTTCGCGTGACTCGCTCGGTTATGAAGCTCCAGGTGGACGTCCAGTGCCCTTGATCGACCAAGTACATAGACTGTTGAAGCTATTTCGAAAAGGTGAAGTGGCCAAGGTTGATGATTTCGTAAGGGAGCACGGTTTGCGGCAGCACCCTCGATTTGGAGATTACCTACAGGCCGTGATAGAACTCGCTAAAAACCAGAGCGAGGAGCACTCGCTGTTAAGTTCTTTACAAAACCATATGAAGCGTCAAGGCGAACAACGCGCCGGTAAATCTACCAGCAACCAGTTATCGATTAAAGCATGAGTACTGCACGATCTAATGCATGGCACCAAGTGGCTAAGTTGCGCTCAGACCTGCTCACAGGTGAATTACCTCAGCACCTTTTTGCGGCCGACCTGTACGAAGTGGTCATGCAGCGAGGCGAACGCGAGATGTACGAAGACCCACGGCAGTTCTTTGCCCGCACGTTTGTGACGCACAGCATTCGTGAACTGGCCGGTGATGTAGGCGAACGCCTTGCGGGGCGGTCGAGCAAAGCGGTGCGGCAACTAGCGTTGAACTACGGTGGTGGTAAGACCCACACGCAGATCACGCTTTACCACCTATTCAGCCATCCAAAAGCATTAGTTGATATACCGACAGCAGCGGATCTATTGGAGAAATTTCGTGGTCACGTACCAAAAGCGAGGGTAGCGGCGCTCTCATTCGACAAACTAGACGTAAAACTTGGGATGGAGGTCCGTGCACCCAACGGCAATACACGGCGCCTATTGTATGCCTGGAACGTGCTGGCCTATCAACTGGCGGGTGATCAGGGCCTGGAAGTACTACACGGCCAGGCATTCTCTGAGGAGCGCGACACCCCTCCATCAGAACTGGTGCTGTCAAATCTTTTTCAGATTCCTGAATCAGAAGGATTGGCGGTACTCATCTTACTCGACGAAGTGATGATGTACGCTCGTAACTGGGTAGGAACCAACTTACTTCGGCAAGGCCAACTTCGCGACTTCTTTCAATCGCTCACACAAGCCGCAGCTAAGGCAAAGCAGTGCGCTGTGGTGGCGTCTTTGCTGGGAAATGATCCAAGCGTTCGCGACAATATTGGTAAAAGCATCGAGGTGGAATTGATGCAAATCTTCAACCGTCAGGAAGAAGCCAGGATACAGCCTGTTGCGAAAGAAGACATCGCCGATGTATTGCGTCGTCAGTTCTTCGAATCAGAATCACTAACTGAGGAAGTACGACGGAAAAACACCGTAACTCCACTAGACGGATTGGCAAAGATCGACCAACAGACTGAGCAACACAAAAGACGAGAGAAGGCGCGCTTCGAAGCTAGCTATCCTTTTCATCCTGACTTGACAGAAGTTTTCTACACCAAATGGGCACAGATGGAAAATTTCCAGCAGACGCGCGGAATTCTGAGGGTGTTTGCGCTCGCTTTGCGCGAAGCGGCTGTTTGGGAGGATACATCGTTGCTGATAGGACCGAATGTTTTTCTGGCTGCGCCGAATACAGGAAAGCTATCAGAAGGGTTACGGGAACTGGCCGAGATTGCGTCAGTCCACGCTGCCAGAGCTGGTGATGCGCCACAGTGGAGCCGTCTATTGGAGCGCGAATTGGGGCACGCCCGCCAGGCTCAAGAGCTTACAGTCGATCTGAAGAATCGAGAGGTAGAGCAGGCAGTTGTAACCACATTTCTGCACTCGCAGCCTATTGGGCAAGAGGCGCGGTTGCGGGAGTTAATATTACTGATGGGTCACACCTACCCTATTAAAATCAACCTCTACAAAGGACTACGCATGTGGGCCAACACGTCGTGGTTTCTAGATGACGAAAAGCTAGGTCAGAAAGACGCTGAGGGTATTCCAGAAGTGTGGCGTTTGGGCTTCAAACCGAACCTGACGCAGATGCAGGCCGATGCACGGCGCAACCGAGTGTCAGACCAACAAGTAGAGGCCATCCTGACGGAGCAAATCGAGTCACTTCAGAGCTTGACGAAGGGAGTTAAGGCCCTCGACATCGCTCTTTCAAAGCTTCCGCGAACGCCAGGCGACATCACCGATAACCCAGCATTTAAATTCGTTATTCTTCCGCCGTCGGCAGCTAGTGAAGCCAACAAGCCGAGTGAAGTAGCGAAGCGGTTCCTAGAAACTTATACCAATTTGGAGAGGCCAAGAGTTTACAAAAACTCTATGCTCTGCGTTGCTCCGTCTGCCTCTGGTTTGGAGACGGTGAGAGAGGCCATCCGGGATATGAGGGCTTGGGAATGGGTGGAGCAAGAGGTAAAAAATCAGGGGGGAGACGTTTATCGGCGCAGTCAAGCCTCGACAAGATTTAATGAAGCTAAGCGTAGAGTTCCAGATGCGGTAAAAGCAGCATACTGCATTGTGATTACCTTTTCTGAGAAAAACCAGATCATTGCCTTTCAAGCAACGCCCACCGACGAACAACCCCTGTTTGAGATCATCAAGGCGGACAAATCAGCTCGAATCCAAGAGACGGCAATTGAACCTTCTGCACTGCTACCCGATGGCCCATATGAGATATGGGGGGAAGGCGAGCCGTTTAAAAAAGTACGCGATATGGTTGATGCGTTCTTTCAGTACCCCCGTCTACCCAAAGTGCTTCAGCCGGAAGCGGTTCGTAATACCATCAAACTCGGGTGTAGACGGGGCATTTTTGTGCTTCGGTATAGACTCCCGGATGGTTCAATGAAGACGTACTGGCGTGCGGAGATCGAAAGCATCAAATGGGATGAGGATAGCCTAGTGCTGATGTTGCCGGAAAAAGCCGAGTTGACAGAGCTGACTCCCGCATTGTTAGCACCTGGAGCTTTGCCTGACTTATGGCAAGGTGAGACTATCACACTCGGAGATCTGTACACATATTTTGCAGGTGGAAAAGAGGTAATTGATCCACCTACCGACGAGCAACCGTATCCAGATCTAACCTTTGTACCGAAGGCTGCTCCGGACTTGATTCAGCAAGCCGTGATCTCGGCAGTACGCTCCGGAAACCTGATGATCTCGGACGAAAAGATAATGCTGTGGAAGGAAGAGGTTCCGCCTGGTGTTTTGAAGGACACCACAGTCATTAACCATCGCCCCGACGCTTTACCCTACGAAACCATCTTACCAGACGCATTGCCCGAAGCCTGGAGCGGCAAGTCGACCAATGCTAAGTCGATATTCGACGCCTTGATGCAGAAGCGAGGGCGCTTGCCGTGGACCCAAGTTCAACAGGTGATCTCGTCTGCTAAAAAAAACCATCAGATACAATCATCGCTAACTAGCGGAGAATGGCCTTGCGAATTAGTTGACGCTGTAAAAGCACAGTTCGAACTATACCTGCACAACAGGCCAGCCAACGGAGCAGATGAGGCCCCACTACAAACGATTGGCACCCCAACCCAAAAGTTCGCAACGGTTACTCCCGAAGCCATTCAGGATTTGGCCGACAACATGGGAGAGTTGTTGGAAGCAACAGCGGGCTACGATCTGCAGTTTCGACTAGATATGTCATTTGGAGAAGGGCAAGAGATCCCAACAGAAGTGAAAGATCGAGTGAACAATATCTTAAAAGAGTTTTCTAATGATATCAGGGTCACATAGCACGGCCATTGATGTTATTCATTTCAAACAGAAGTAAAGCTGAAGAACATTTTCATCAAACACAATACTGTTATAGGTGGGGCATCTATTTCTCTTGCTCTAATAGATTAATTTATATGCTATGTAATTCTGACTTCTTGAGCTTAACAACTCTCATTAGCAAGGAAACGACTAAATCATTGATATTACCTTCCATATATCTCACTAAAAAATGTAGACCGGTAAAGTTGAATATTATTGCATAGTTCAATAAATATTATTAGTTATGATAAACTAATTGTCAATTTAATAATGACTGTGAAACATTCTTATAAAGAACTCTTGGCATCAACGGCAGTTTTTGCAGAAATGGCTAATAGTAATGTTGACCTAAAGCAAGTATTGACAGAATTTACATTATCGACTTATTCACTAGAGCAAACATTCTCTCAAACAGTGAATGAGGTTTCTGACGCACTAAGAACCCATTTTGAGTTTGAAATTCCTGTTGCAGTAGTCAAAACTATCCTAAAGAAGCTAAAGAAACTGGATCTTCTAAGTCAAGAGAATGGAAGATTTGTTATATCTCCAGAGGAAAGAAATAAATGGGAAAGATTTGTCAAAAAAGTAGAAAAAAAACAACTAGAGCAGAAAAAAATTACCGATCAACTAATCTCTTATGTAGAACTTCATAAAGGTAAGCTGGAGGATGAACAAAGGACAAATTTATTAAGTTGTTTTTATAAATATTTATTTGATGAATCATTCGAAAATGAATATTATGATGTCTTGAGTGCCTTTATTATAAAAAAATCTACTGTTGAAAGTATTCATAATGAACTTAACCTAATTCGCGAGGGAACAACAATATTAAATGGAATCAAATATAATCCAAACGTAAGTGAGGTAAAACCTTGGAGAAAACCGTTGAATATTTATCTTGACACTGAACATCTATTTAATATTAGTGGTTACAACGGCGAGATATACTATAGATTAATGTCAGATTTAGTTGAATTAGTTGACGAAATTAATAAGCAAAATAAGGAAAAGTTCAACAAAAAGTCGATACAATTTAAATACTTTGAGGATACAGAGCTTGAAGTAAAGAATTTTTTTTATGCTGCGCAAAGAATTATATCAGGCGACAAGAATAGAGGCTTTAATTCTGTTGCTATGAATGAAATCTTAAATGGATCTAAAACTGTAGCTGACATTATAAACAAAGAATCAGATTTTTTTATGAATTTAAGTTCTTTAGGATTAAGACTAGAGAAGAATTTTTCATTATATGAAAACCATTCATACAATGTCGAAGATCAATATATTTATGATAAATATTCACCAAACTCAAGCGAGGAGGAAATTAATTCCATATTAAAATCATTTACTGCCATTAATATCCTTAGAAAAGGGAATAATAATCAAGATTTCGAGAATATTGGTCATATTATTATGACAGGGTCTAACATTAAACTCCAAATCAGTAGTGACATTGATATAAAAATTAATAATACTGACTTTTCTTTTGCAACAAATATATATTACATAACCAATCACTTGTGGTTTCGATTAAACAAAGGATTAGGATTTAAAAGTAGCCTGCCTTCGTCTTTAGATGTAGTTGCAAAAGCTCAAATGCTTTTATCAAGCCATCTAAATCATTCAGTGCGTGAGCATTACAACAAACTAGAACAAGATTACATATCTGGAAATAAATCGATAGAATCGATTAAGGGTTACTATTTAAGTTTACGATCATTCGTTGTTAAGCCAGAAGATCTTGTTCCTGATAATATTGAAGAAAAAATAAAAATCCTTTATGATTATAGTGATATTGAAAGATTTCAAGAAGAACAATCCTTACTAAGGAAAAAAGCTCTTGCTTATGATGAACTTCAGGCTAATAAGCTTAAAGAAGATGAACTTAACATAAAGCTAGCAAGAGAAGAACTGATTAATACTTGTTGCCTTTTGTTAGTTTCTGCAAGAAAGAATTTTTTGATCACAAAAATCTTCATTTATGCATTAATGACAAGTTTCGCGATATTAGGAATATGGGGAATTATTTCAATAATCACTAAGCATGATACACCTCTAAGCATTTTTTCAGCAATGCTTGCAATTATTAGTGTGTTGTCATTAATAAAAATAAAGAAATTGTTTCAATGGATAAGTTTGATCATTTTTCAGAAGTATGAAAGGTTTAAAAAAACTAATTTAATCACTAATGCTGAGTTAGGTAACATCAATAATTCTATCGGAATCAGCCAGACCCTTCCCCTCTCTCCAGAATAAAATACAATCTAGGGCGAGTATGCAAACTCAGTTTGACATACATCTTGATCAACAGCTAGGCTCGTTGCTATACTTCCACGAGGGTTTTTGTAAAGATTAATTTTCGAAATTTAGATGCCATAGGGAGTTTGCATACTCGCCCTAGATTGTTACATTTTCTAAAGGACGTTTCAAAAACATCATCCGCCGCCGTTCTCTGTGAAGATATAGGATCCGATAAGTCCCTATTATCGGACCTAATTCCCTACCTTTACCACACCCCTGATTTACTACCTTTCAGGAAGATGCTTGTTCCCTAAGCTGCATGATTAAGGTTAAACACCCTGACCCCGACTGCCACCAGGAACAAGTGGCCCTCTTTGCGTTGGCTCCTTCCCATGAGCGAGCCCGGCGCGCCCTGGTGTTTACGCTCAGTAACCTTAAGGTTCGGTATCTGCATCGCACTGTATCCTACGACCCGACCCTGAAAGACTACTACGCCTGGCTGGCCGAACTCTCCGCACCGCTGCGCACCCACATGAGCTCACTCGGCTGGGAAGGATGCCAAGACCAGCCTACGTTCCAACACTTTGTGCAGCAGCGCCATGACCTCACGCTGGACGACTATCTCCGCCAGCACTTGTCTGAAGAAGACTATCACACTTCTCTTAGTTTTACATAACCTACTCATTTATGAAACCCACCCTGCCTATCGCCTCGCGTACCTCTTCCGCCCTGGTCCTGCCCGCTGACTCCATCGCTAGCAACACGGCCCAGTACCTGGAAAGCGGCTTGCAAGGCGCCCCCAACACCCAGCGCGCCTACCGTGCCGACCTGGCCGACTTTGAAGCCTTCCTGGTCTCCCGCGGCGAAGTGCTCGCCCCGGCCACCGCGGCCACGCTGGCTGACTACCTCTCTGCCATGGCCGATCGGGGGCTGAAGTGGGCCACCCTGCGCCGCCGCCTCTCCGCCCTGGTGAAATGGCACGAGCTCCAGGGCCTGGACAATCCCACCCTCAACCCGCTGGTGCAACACGTGCTGACCGGCATCAAGCGCCAGATCCGTACCCGCCAGCGGCAGGCCCCCGCCTTCGAGATCGGAGAATTCAAGCGGGCCCTGGACGCGATCCCCCACGACCGTTTGGCGGGATGGCGCGACCGCGCCCTGCTCCTGATGGGCCTGGCCGGGGCCTTTCGCCGCTCCGAGCTGGTGGCCTTGAACCTGGAGGACTTGCGTTTTGAACGAGATGCCTTGCTGGTGGACGTGGTCCGTTCCAAGACCGACCAGACCGGCGAAGGCGATTGGAAAGCGCTCTATTATTCTCCCTACCTGGAGTACTGTCCCGTCCGCACGGTGCAGCACTGGATTGAGCAATTGGGGCGTACGACCGGGGCCCTGTTTGTCAGCCTGCGCAAAGGCGAGCGCCTCACCGGGAATCGGCTCTCCGACAAGGGAGTGGCCCGCATCACCAAGCGCTGGCTGGGGGAAGACTACTCGGCCCACAGCCTGCGCGCCTCCTTTGTCACCATTGCCAAGCGCAATGGGCAGGACGATTTGGCCGTCATGCGCCAGACCAAACATAAGTCGACCGAGATGATCCATCGCTACACGCGCATCCAGGACGTCACCGTCCACAACGCCGCCAAAGAACTCGGCCTGTAGCGGCATCCCTATAGTCTAACACAAAGGCATGAAAAAGCCCCTCGTGAGGGGTTACTTCATCTTAAATGGCCTTTCTGGGGATCGTTGGCGTGTTCGTGACGGTTGCATCAGTTGCCAAACTTGCGGCATACGCCCTGTTAAGCTACATTAATAGGAGAAGGGTATCAGCATAGTTTTTGCCCAGCCAGATACCTGATCGACTTGGCTGGTTGCCACTTCCCCATCTTGGTGCAAGCATGCTCTTTTCAAAAATGACTCGATCAGTCCCAGAATCGAACGCCAAATTGCGTTTCCTCGCGCAGCGTGTGGGTAATCAATCGTTTTAGGACGGGCAGCCACAATTGGATGAACTCATTGTCGAAGTGTACCTGCGTAAACCGCCGCCGAGCGTACTCAGTCATCGATTGTCGGAATGGCGTACTGCATGGAGTGAAATAGATAAGGTCAGGCTCGTCGCTAGCGGCTATGCAAAGTATCTCAGTATATTCGTCTTGCGCCGGTTTGGACCGCGCCATCAGATAGGCAAAGTGCAGTTCGGCTCCGCGTTCGGCGTGTTGAGTAATGAGGGCGGCGCAGTCGTCATCAATCAGGACGCACATGCGGTTCGCTGGGCAATCCGGCGACCGCAGCCACTTTGATAGCCAATTCGTGTAATTCAAAAGAGTCAAGGAGCAAACGATACAAGGTTCAACCGCGGCATTCAAAAGACGCTTAAACACTGCGGGGGCTGTTTCCTGGCCAAGCACTAGGAACTCGATGCGTGGGTCGGCTCCAGGCGGCGCCCAGCGCCGCCGAAGACCAACTATCAGAGTACTTTGCGTCAAGAGTTCCTTCCCGTCAATCGGCTCATATAGTACGCGGGCTTTGTCAGAAGGCATAGCGACAAACTGACAATAGCGTTGCCCGTTTATCTCAAAAACAAAAAGATCGGTGATACTATCTGGATTATTTGCAAGGTTGACAAATGTTGCGGGCAGTGGGTTATCACTTAGCATCAGGTGCTCGTTGCGGAAATCGGTGAATAAGGAGACTTCATCCTCTTGACGGGAATCCGGCATCCAGAACTGACGCTGTAACCGGTCACCCGCAAACGATTCAACTTTGACTATAAGGTCCGCCAAACGGTTTTTCTGGCCGTTAAACTGGCAGTCATGGCCGGTACTCTGGTGCAGTACTTCGGCAAAAACGTCGAATCCGGCCGTGCTAATTTGGTCCAAAAAATCGGTATCGGAAGATAACCATACCTGTCGCGCCGTGATGGCGTCCAGGTATTGGTCAGCGATCAGCACATATTGTCCGCCGGCATCTCGGAGCACATCTTTCATTGCGGCGATTGCGCGCTCGATCGTCGCAGACGTCATTAGCAGAGCAAAACGCTCATCAGGTTTGTCTACCGCACCAAGATCAATGGATGGCCAGGTATCGCATGGCTGTGCGAGCAACGTATCGTATATCGGAGTCTGCATAGCTGCGCGAGCGCATGCAGCGAGCGCCATCACTGAGAGTACCGGCTGGAAGTCACTTGGAAACAAATCCGTGAATGATTTGAGCAGCGGCTGGTAGTCTGGATAGCTCGCCAGCAATCGCGCGTCGATCGTACCGCGATTGGCTGTGGCGATCGCGGACACCGTGGCGTACGTCTCGTGAGTAACCAGGGAAATATCGATCATGCGCCCGACCAGAGATTCGAATCCTTCATAGGCAGCGGCGGCAAGAGCGCCCGCAAACACCATGGCATTGCCGTGACATGTACTGGCGTTGAGAAAAGCATGAAAGCTCTCGTGCCAGGAGACCATGTGCGCGACTGCCGAGCCACTATTGCTACCGATCAAGACCTGACGCGCGTGCTTGAGTGGGTCGTAACTGCCTTCACTCTGTTTTGGTACGCCGGACTGTTGCAACAGGCTGGTGAGCAGTAACGTGCGGCGATTTTGCCGTGACAAAGGAATGAACATCACAATTCGCCGGTCAATAGAGCATCGCGCCAGACCTTGGTGGCGGAGACGTTAGTGAGATTGTATCGATTGGCAAGTGCGCGACTAAACGCAATTAGGGAGGCTAGCACATGGCCATTGACGAGCACTGAAGGCGCTATATCGATATCAGTGTACGCCGCCAGGCGCTGTGTTTTGAGCGACTGAGCGATCACATGGTCGATGTTTAGCTGAAATACCTCTCTCTCGTCTTCGTGCAACAGATACTTTTCACGAAATGTCGTGTGCTCTAGCACTTGTTCAAACTTTTTCCCTTCAATTCCGGCGATGCGCGCACTAAGGATCAATGGATTGTCGGTTATACCGGTTTCGCCAGCGACGAACTCGGCAATGCTAAGTTGCAGGTCGTCGATCCAATTAAATTCTAGCCGCGCGATGACGGCGGATTGTTCATAACTCACGAATGGCAACTCTAAGTTTAGGGCGCGCTGTTCTTCACTAGTTTCCCAAGTCATAAACGCACTGGTCTTGATGCGCTCACGCAATGACATCATGCGTGGCGTCATCCGCCGTTCCGAAGCTGAATCTTTCAGCTCCCAATAACGGTCAATGCTTTGTGCGTTTGGTGCACGCGGCACACGTCTCACAGTAAGGCGACCGAACGTCTGGTGATCTGGCAACAAAGTATTGCCTGTGCGCATGGCAATACTCTTGCTCAATTGTTCTTTCAGAAAGCCTAACGCATCCTCGGAGGTTGCAGTGAGGCGAGCTTCGTGTTCTAGTGAAAGCTCGACAGTTTTTTTGTTGGCATTGGTTCTTTTCGGAAGCCAGTGCAGAGTCTGAAATCCACGCTTGTCAACAGCAGGAACCACTTGTGGAACGTCAGTGCGTATCCGATCGCGCGCTTCAGCAAGCGAATCCGGCTCGACTTCGGAAGATGACACTATCACCAACTCCCGCTTTGCGTACGCAGGCGCGGTGGGCAGTCGACTGCAGAATTTCTTTAGCCAGCGTAATCCTTCACCGTATAAAGCGATCGCGGCATGTGAGCGTCCTTTTTCCAATCTGCCTACGGGCAGTCCTAGCAGATTTGATGCCATCGCTAGTTCATAACGCGCTTGCCAGTAATCGTCGTTGTTATCCGCGGCGAACTGCCGAACGCGATCGAGGCACGCTGCAACTACATCGTTAGCCCATTGAGGCACTTCGAATTGATATGTAAAGTCGGTCAGCGTATCGAAGTCCGTTACTTTGAATTCGGTAGGGCCCGACAAAGTGAGTTTCTCGATCGGTCCGGTAGCCAGGATGAAATGCGTCAGTTTGGCGACATCGAACAGATAGTCACCGGTCTCCCATTCCTTCGGATCGATTAGTTTAACCTCTATGCGGTCAAGGTCTAGGCGCAACAGCACGTTGCCTGGATTCGGATCGCCATGTGCGATGGTGGTGAAGCGCGGTGTGATTGAATCGAGAAAGCTCGTGTTATCCGCCAGTTGGCCGACATAGTTTTTCCAAGGTTTGAATTCCTCGCCGTTTATACGTAGGGGGCGGGATTCGAAGCGTGAGTCTTTGTCTGCTGCTGCAGCAAGGCGTTCGCTGATCCTAGCAACATAGTCTTCGAGGAGATTAGGCAGCGCGCGCGTTGCCTTGCTGGCCTGGTACCCCAAAAACAAGATATCCAGCACCGCATGCATGCAACGAACAGCTTCCGCCGGTGATGCAGGCAGCTGGCCAGCGGATGGAAATAGGCGATCTTCAAGCGAAATCCAGCCGTCTTGGCGCGGGAAGTATTCCATTATATAAGCAAACGGAGCCTGGTCGCGAATGGCATATATAATTGGCCAGGCTTGTTTGAATCGATCTGGCAGCTTAGGGTTGTTATGAATGTTGTACATCATGCGTCCCTCTTCGGCTAATTTAGGCTTTGCACTATCAAGTTTGAATACAAACGGCGCATGCAGGGTCAGTTGCTCGACTATTTCAGCGGTATTTCCGCCGCTTAATTGCTTTTTTGCGATGATGGGATTACGCAATGGTAGTCCCGACGCGACGGCTTGCCGGACAAGTTCAGCCGCAATCTCCTGAGCTATCGATGATCCCCCCGCCCGCATGTGGAATCTAGGTGTTTTGCGGTTCAAATCAGGGGGGAGGGCGGTTTCAATCAGTGCACGGAGTGTGTCCTGCAAATTCTGGCTCATCTGTTCTTTTCTCTGCATTGATTATTCTGGTACTTATGGGCTTCCTGGTAACGAGACTAGAGAGTATCATACAGTCTCTCAATCGTGGTTATGGTACTATCCGGTGACTTCGATCCGCTGTGGCGCGATCCATCTTGCGCATCCAGCCCGCTATCTCATCTGCGCGTTCCACGGCATCTATTGAGAATATTGCTTGCATGCTGCCGAAAGGCGGATATTTTCTAGCGACACGCTTGACAATTGCACTACATTTCTGAATCGCGCACTGCATTCGATGCTCTGACGCAGGCATCTTCTCTAATATGCCAATCAGCGCCATCGGCAATGCGAGCATCCGATCGCTTGCTTGAGGATGACTGCCTCCTGATGTGAGGCCTGGTGTTCCTTCTAGAACGGTCCAACTGAAAATCGTAGAGAGGAATGCCAACATGACAATAATCAAGTTATTCTCATTAGCGGAGCTTTGATATGCAGAACGCAACAGTACCTCTAACGCGAATACGTCGGCCTCATGTTCAAAAAACTGAAGTACAGCCTGTAAGTCCGGCGATGCATCTGTCTCTAAGATCGATATTTCCCTTAGCTGTGTACGGCATTCCTTAGCGATGAGCCAACCAAGATGACCCATTACAACATGCCCAAATTCGTGCATGAGTGCGAACTGGATGCAGGTTGATGTAAATAGCATTGCCCGTTGAGAAGCCGGATCATCAGGAGATTTGGGTTCACCAAATAAATCCTCAATATTCTTTACACCTCGCAGATGGTTCAGAAAGTTAGTTACGCCAAGTGGTGTCGTCATAGAAGATGACCCGGTCGAGTCAGGCTTGATGCCAAAATCCTGAGCGAAGGCGCCGATCGCATCTTGCATCTGTACAGCGGCTTCAATGGCCGATAACAACTGACCGGAGTAGATCGCGAGGTAGAAAACATCCTCGGACCACTCAGCGAATGCATTCGGCTCTGGGTCTTCGATGATTCCAAGATGCAGACGGACTGGTATCGCGGGGGACGGCATCAAGCGATAACCAGCCAATTGCTCAGCAATGAACAAGAAAAGCGGGCGTATGAACTCATCTTCGGGCAGTAATTCAGCTGAGGCGAGATTGTAGGCATTCTTCACGAAGATCCCGAACTCTTCGTCCGCGATGTGTACATCGAACGATCCTCTTCTAGAAGAACTTATATCTTTAGTCATATGCCATTGCTAGTCAGCGTATAAATCAAGGTAAAAAATTTTCTTAGCATTCGATGCCTACTGTTCTTTCGTACCCAAGTTTCTCTGTTCCCTTCCTTTGGAAATTGGATGACCGAAAACATGCACCTACCTATGATCTTAGCTGACTATAAATAGTAAGAAGACGCCCAAAAACCCCTTTTTTTGACCTACCCTTACCCTGCCTTCTCAAGCTTGATGTTGAGATGCAGATCGGTCTAATAACCCTGTCCACAAATCAACGTCTAGTAACCTCCTGTCGCCGTTGAGTTTCTAGACAGGATAAATGGAGAAGGCCGTTTCGGTTGCCACATCAAATCATCTTATTTCACGCTGCGCTTCGCAGCCTTCCCTACTGCCCCCGGAGCGCCTCGATCGGATTGGCGCGCGTTGTGCGGAGGGATTGCATCCCCACCGTCACGCCGGCAACCACAAGCGTAAGGGCACCCGCCCACATGAAGCTTCCTGCCGAAAGATGAACTCGGTAGGCAAAGGTTTGGAGCCAGTGGTGGAGCAGCCACCCGGACACCAGCCCCGCCAGCACAAACGCCAAGCCGATCAGCTGGAGAAAGTCCCGCGTCAGCAGCACGGTGAGGCTAGCGGCGGAGGCGCCCAGCACCTTGCGCAGGGCCACTTCTTTGGTGCGTTGCCGCATGAGGAGCGAAGCCAGCCCAAACAGGCCCAAACAAGCGATCACCAGCGAGAGCAGGGCAAATAGCAGGAAGAGCTTCCACGCCCGTTCTTCCGCACTGTATTGCCGATCGAACTGGGCATCTAAAAAGAAAAAGTCGAAGGCGTTTTCCGGAAACGAGGCCTGATACAGGATTTTCAGCGTGGCCAGTGTGCCCCGCACGTTTCCCTGCAGCGTGAAAGTCACATAGTCCTGGCTCCAGGGAATAAAGTAAAACGCGATGGGTTCACTTCGCTGGTGCAAGGATTGCTGATGAAAGTCCTTCACCACCCCCACGACGGTCCTTTGCCCCGTCTCCCCCACCCGGATCTGCTGGCCTATCGCCGCGTCCGGGCTGCCTAGTTCCAAGTAGCGCAGCGCCGCTTCGTTGAGCAAGACCCCTTCCTGCAGATCGCTGACCCGGTCTTTTTCAAAATTCCGGCCCGCCAGGAGCGGGATCTCGTAGGCCGGCAAAAACGCTTCATCCACCGCCAAAATGCTGAGCGGTTTCCGTACTTGCTCCGGATCCGTCAGGCGTCGAAATTCATCCGTCCAGAAGAGGGGTTTGCCTGGTACTTGGGAAGAGGCCGTCACGCTGCGCACCGACGTTTGCCGCTGGACCTGTTGCTTAAAATGCTCCATCGCATTTAAATAGCTCCCGCCGTGGGTGAGACGCGGCCCTCGGATCACCACCTTTTGCGCCAGGTTCATGCCCAGGTCCTGGTGGCGCATAAAGTCCAGCTGGCGGTAGAGCGTGAAAGTCGCCAGCATTAGCCCGATGGCCGCGCTGAACTGCAGCACGACCAGCACTCTGCGCAGGGAAATCCCGTGCTTGCTATTCCTCACTTTCCCGACTTTCCCGGCCAGCGCGGCCAGAGGGGGAAAGCCAGAAAGCACAAAGGCGGGGTAGAGGCCCGCCAGCAAGGTGCCTGCCAGTAGTGCGCCGAGCGCTCCTGCCCAGAACCCCACCCGGCCTACCCCACCCACGGGCAGTTCCAAGGCGATGAGTCGGGAAAAGAAGGGGGTGGCTACCACATAGAGTAGAGCCGCGATCCCCAACGCGCCTGCCGTCAGTAGCCAGGACTCGAGCAGAAAGCGTCGGATCAACTCACGTTTGGAAGAACCCAGTACCTGGCGTACGCCGACTTCTCGAGCCCGATCGGTGGCATGGGCGGTGGAGAGGTTGACGTAGTTTAACCAGGCGATGCTCAGGAGCAGAAAAGCCAACAGACCCAGCAAGGAGACGAGCCGTGCATCAGGGTTGACGTCGAGTTCGGAGGGCAGGTGCGAATGCAGGTGAATGTCGCCCAGGGGTTGCAGGGCAAACCGCTCCGGACTGGGGTGATCTTCCAGATAGGGTGCCAGGACGGTAGCCATTTTTTGTTCCACCCGCGCCGGATCCGTGCCGGACTTCAACAGGACATACGTGTAAAAGTTGGTCCAGTACCAGGCTCCGTCTCGAAACTGAGGGTTGGTCAGCAGGCGCGGGATGGAAAACAGAAAGTCGAACTGTACATGGCTATTGGCGGGCACCGCTTGAAATACTCCCTCCACCACGTACTCCCCGCCGGCCCACTGGGTGGTCAGCGAGAGGGTCTTTCCCAGCGGATCCTCTGTTCCAAAGTATTTCTGAGCGGCCGAGGCGGAGATCACCACCGCCTGCGGGTGGCGTAACAGCGTTTGGGCCTCCCCTTGCAGGAGCGGAAACGAAAAGACGGAAAAAAAAGCGGAGTCGGCATAAAAGGCCGCCGTTTCATGGTGGGAGATCACCTCCCCGGAAGGCGTGTAGTAGTTGAGCATCCCATCGGCGCGATGCAAGCGCACCACCGCCTCGACTTCCGGGATTTGTTCCTGGAGCGCAGGGCCCGCTCCGTAGTAGGTGATCACGCTGCTGTTCTCGACGGCGCCCTGCTGGTAAGTGTCATGCCGGAGCCGGTAGATACGGTTTCCGTTCGCATGAAAGTCATCAAAACTAAGCTCGTAGCGGAGGTAACTTAGCAGCAGCAAGGCCGCGGCCAGGCCCACGGCTAAGCCCGCCAGGTTGATGAAGGAAAACAGGGGCGCACGCCGCAGCGTCCGGAAAGCGATGGTCAGGTAGTGGCGGATCATGGCTGGTAGCTTTATAAACTAAACTCTTAGTTTATAAAGCTACTAAAAATTATTCCTCCCACCAGGACCAGCGCAAAGGAGATGCTCATCAAACTTTCAAAATCCCCTCACCCTCGTAGCCATCTCCCCGGGAAACGAATGCCTGTACATGACAAGGTCAATCATTTCGAGGGCAGGTTGAGACGGAAACTCGGCCGTGCCCAGGCAGATGAAAGCAAGGCGGCATGGATGGTTTTCATATGACGCCCTTTGATTTATGGAGACCGACTCACACGTGGCATGAGCCCCGGGCACTAGGTACTATTTAAGCTGATCCTGCAAGTGATTCCTCTCTAAAACAGATGGACTATCCAGGGTTTCGATCAGCGTGGCAATGGCTTGCTTTTTATCGCGACACTGGTGATAATACGCTTCCGCGATCTTATAGCCGATAAAGTAGCCCATGTTCATCGGGATTTTACTTTGGGTGGGGTTGAAGAACCATGTGTCTTGGTGGAATCTCCTACTACAAGATATAGGGCATTTTCAGGTAAACTAAATGGCCTTTTCGAAGGCTCAGCACACGAAACAATCACCAGACAGCTAAGACGCAACCACTTTTTCTTTGTTATTCTTTTCGTTTGAAGTAATGGTCACACCCGTCGCGGTAACTGTCCTGGAACACCACTCGATCCTCACAAAATAAGATGCGCCCAGATAGCTGCGCAATGGCCGGGTCGACCTGGAGGGCAAATAGCCCCGCATCCCCTGGCACAACCTGCCAACGGGAAACTTGCAGGACTTGCCCGTTTTCTTGTACCTCCAGGGTACTGTCGGCCTTAAAGACCAGGTGTAGGCCGCCAAACGCCTCGCGGTTGGCTTCTTTCGGATGCCAAACACAGCGCCGCTGTTCCCAGATCCATTCTCCCAGTAGGGTGTGGCGGGTCTGGAGGGCATCCCAGCTGTGGGCCTGATGACACGCCCACAGCTCATCTGGACTCCACCTGGGATCCTCGGGGTGGCAAGCCAGCCCCAGCAAGGGCAAGAGGAGTAACGCGTTCAGAACACTTGGTTTTGTTTTCATCGCTAGATGATTTGCCTTTATTGATCCGTGAGCCTCAGCGGGGATAAAGGTATTTATGAAACAGAAATCATCCTGCTTTGTGTACCTTGATTTGTTCATTTAGTTGTTTATGAATCCAGCCTCCGCGCTTACGCATGGTCGTGCCGGTAAGCATGCTTCCTTGTTGAGGCACGGTCTCCTGAGCTTGTTTACAGATCCCAATGACTTGCTTAGGCATCAACTGATGGGTCATCATGGCCTGATACCATCGCTCACAGCCCTGGGCATCTACCCCGTTCATCACTAACATCCGAGAAGCTAACAGCAGATCTTCTGCGGGAAAACGTTCACTCGGTTTGAAGCGCTGACCAAACTGCAAGTCAAAGACGGGGTTTTCCGGCTGCCAAAACGCCTCTGTTTCTGGTTTGAGTAAGGTGTCTGGTTGATTTTGGAATAATTCTAGTTGCCGTTGTTTCTGGTTTTTCAGGCGAAATCGAATGGCAACAGCACGCTTTTTATGAGTGATAATCTCATAATTAAAGGCCATACTCGTCAAGCTAAGGTCGGCTTGGGCACGGTCAATAACTCTTCTGCGGAAATCGACAAAGCGTTTGTATTGATCTTCTTTTACTTTGAAAATGCTTCGTAATTCTTCGATATCAATTTCTCGTACACCACCCATAGCAGCATACTGCATTAATAACCAATAAATACGAAAGGAGTAATGGCTGTTTAAAGGTAAGAGTTCATCAAGCACACCTTGTGTAAATTCACGACGCAATTGCAGTAGATGCGGCATCATTGATACTGCTAAACGACAACGTATTTCACCAGACTTCTCAACATATTCAACGAAATCGTATAAGGCATACTTGCGGAATCTCTTCAATTTCTCCCCTTTTTGGCCTTCCAAAATGTCTTCAATTTCAAAGTTCTTTCCCATTAGCCTGCTACAAGCGTCCGTCATGGTTTTGTACGACTCACCATTTAACTCATCTCCATATAGATCTCGAACAGACAACCTAATCTCCCGAAATTCCTCGTCGTCAAGCTTTATTTGAGCTAGTGTCTGTAAAAATATACGCTGGTCTATATACCCCATTTCGTATCGGGCATTAACCAAGCGATTGCTCTGCCAGACAAACTTGCGGACATGGCTCTGATCCTTATCTTCCATATACCAAATATATAAACTATTGATCGGTAGACAAATCAAAATACTAATGTCCACCGATTACCCAGATTATGTCCACCGATTACCCAGATTATGTCCACCGATTACCCAGATTATGTCCATCAATCACCCAGATTGCGTCTACCGATTACCCAGATCATGTCCACCGAAAGGCTCATAAGTGTCTCACTTTCAGACACTTATGAGCCTTTAAAAGGTATAAAAGGTATAAAATAAAAAAAGAAGAAAAGGAAGCAAAAAGCTCTCCTTATAATTTTTTTTAAATTTCTTAATGCCCCCTCTATTGAGTATTTGGACATTTCTAACATATAACTAAGCAATGCTGTAACTAATCTTTTAGTTACAGCATTGCTTAGTTATATGTTATATTTATTTAGTTAAATAATTGGGTCTGTAATTAAAAAGAATTGTAACAATATATGCAAAGATGATAGCCTTTATATAAGGAGAAAATCTATAACGCAAGCAAGATCGGTGGACATGATCTGGGTCTTATATATCTATAAGAAGCGCATGTGCGTTTATAGATATATTCTGGTAATTGAGCTACTCTTATCCCTTTAAGTTTGGGCTTTTTGCTTGGTTCGAAGTTATTGAACTGTTAATTATCTTGATATCTTCTACCTATCGTATTAGATCGGTAGACACGATCTGGGTCAAATGAATCACCCCCCTTTAAATTCATTATACATGCTATTAGAGCCCTTGAAGGATAACCACCATCAGGAACTGGAATACCATATCAGCGGATCTCAGCTATCTTGTAGCATATAAAGAAGCAGTGTATATAGTAGTTGCCTAATAGTACCACAAATTGCGCCTTGAAGTATATATTCTTCTTTACTAGTAGATCTTGCCTTTCGTTTTTACCTTTTTAGGTATATCGTAAAGTTGTCCCCCCCGCCCATGGCGTATGTAATAGTAAAATAACTGACGAATGCATTCAGAATATCCACCATGGATACCTTCTTGCTGAACCATAGCTTCCAGTTGTGCAAAAAACTCTTGGGTAGCGCTAAAGCTACTTCCTCTCACTTTGGGGCTACTAGCCTCTCGTTCAAGGAAATCCTGAAATTCTGATAAGAAATTCTCTTCTACCGAAGAAACTGGGGGTGATTCTTGTACTGGTTGAGGATTATCAGCAGCTTCAGGTTGTTCAAAATTATCTTCTTCAATTCGATCGTATAGTGATCTTCGCTTGGCCATTATGCTTGTTCAATTTTTGTTAGTACTTCATCCGCTAGTTTCTGATAATCATAAGCACCAGCTGATTCAGGAGATACCTTAAAAATGTCCTGTTGTAAGCTGGGTGAGACAGCTAAAGGATTACTTTGCCGAATAGTCACATTGAATGTGGGATATTTGCCACTCAGCTCTTCAACTACTTCTCTATGGGAGCGTGTTCTACTTGCACGGTTATATTGTGTGAATAAAATGCCCAAAAAATGCAAATACTGGTTTAACTCTTCTTTAACTCCATGGGCTAATGCATCAAGGGCTGAAAAAGCATGTACAGAAAAGAATTCTGGTCGCATCGGGACTAAGTATATACTTGACGCCGCTAATGCATTGACAGTGATTTTACCCAGATTCGGTGGACAATCTAGCAATACCCAGTCATACTGATTACGAAGAGAAGCAAGAGCCTTACGCAAACGAGTATCGCCCCCTACCGAAAGATTACGCAGTCGGTCATCTAGGTCGTGCATCAGTCGTCTGCTTGCTTTAATCAAGTCTAAATTATCACCAACATTCTGGATAGCGTCTGATGCGCGTCCTGGATCCATCAGCCAACCACTTGTATCTAAGCTTGCTCGGTTGTCCACTGTTTTGTAACAGCTTGAAAGGTTTGCTTGTGGATCTAGATCAATAAGTAGCACGCGCTGCTTTTTTGCTGCAAGAGCGGGTCCTAGGTTTAGTACAGTAGTAGTTTTCCCTACTCCTCCTTTCTGATTTATCACAGCAAGTACTTCCATTCAGATCTGTTTGTTTGCTGCCAAGTTACTATTTCATGTTGCATTGATGAAATAGCTAATGATTCCTTTATAAAACAAATACATAATTATAAATATCGATGTTTAATACATATTTGCGAATGTGCGAAATTCGCAAATATGTATTAAATAATTGTGATATCACCAAGTCATAGGATAATATTATCCTATGACTTGGTGACTAATTCGAAAAGTTATCACAACAAAGATAAATTGTAGAAGAGGCGCTAGAGCAATCTATTTATCCGGCTTGAGCTATCGGGACTAATGTCAGAGTGTCTTTACACATGCCTTGCCGGTGACGAATCGTACAGCCCCTACCGGGAGGAGCTGTACGATTCTGCTCAGTTCCACTCGGTAGAAGGACGGCGTAAAAGCGGCGGACGGAGCGTTCGGATTCAAGTGGGGGTGGCGCTCCTAATCAGTGAGGTCGGTTCCTGGCTCGAGGAGCGTGGACCTTCGTCAGCATCCTGTCGTGGCAGGCGGGTAGGAGCTGGGTGGCCGCTTCACATCCAGCATGAGTAGGCAGTCACAGCGACTTTCATGTCAGTACCGCCGGCATGGAGGACCACAAAAGCAAGTCAGAGCCCCCGCGACTCGCTGGGAAATGCGTATGAAGATAGGGGCCTGGGTAAATACCTTCTGTCTTTCCGAAGTCCTTCACTATTACGAAGGAGGAAGGAGTGGGCCGGGTCTGCCTCTCCAGCAGCCGGTCCTGGCGGATACCGTCGGTTCCGAGAGAGGAACTACCGGTGGAGGGTAGGTTCGAAGCCCTGCCGTCTGCGGTAGGAAGGGGATGAACAAGTGGAGCACCACCAAGGCCGTGACGGTCGATCATCCTACGGAGGTGGAACCGGACCGCACTGATAAAAGTGGCCGAGAGCATAGAGGACCGCCCTGTACAGCAAGCTGGTTGGACGAGCACGCTGGCATCGGGGAGTCCACGAGACTTCTTCTGGAGGGGAACTGAGCCGCTAAAGCAGGTCCGCGCCCGGCGGCGTGTCATTTCCAGCTCGGCCAGCCCGCGGTCTCCCTTGAAAAGGACAGGGCCGGATCATTCCCCCCTGCCTAAGCACGAGTCGGAGCAAGCGGAATATAGAGATTGATCTTTCTAGCCAAGCACTACGGTCACCGTCCCTTCTTCTCGGAATCAGCTCCATTCACTTGAGCCCGCTCGCCTAGCCTTATTCCGCCCATGGTCGACGAACTCATCCCTCATGTGAGAATAAGGCCAGGACGCGGAGCCGCTATTTTCATATAGTTCCGCGGGAACGCTACTTTGTTTTGTCTGCGGAACTGCGTCTACTGCGCAGTTCCACCCTTGACCCTGCAGGAGCTGATTCAGCCGCAGAAAAACGGTAGCCTGGGGGGCAGGGCCGCCTCTAGCACTGAACCAAAAGGCACAGTGCTAGAGGAATGCTTAGCCGATAGAAAACAAAGAGGGGCTACTTCACCGCCGAGGTGTCGTGGATTGAAAACGTGGTAGGTCAGATCCTCACGCAAGCCGGGTGGTGGACCTTGCTTCCGCTGTACGTGAGTAATATCAGGGTAGGGGTTAACCCTGAGCGCTCGGCGCAGGACCTCGGGAAGGTAACCCACGAAAAAGACACAGCATCCTTCAGGGGTTGAGACCTGTCCCGAAAGGTCAGCGCTGATGCCTTCCCTGTGCTTCTTTCACGCCCCTGGGGACCAACAGCCGTTTCTCCGTAAACCCCGGTCCTGTGGGGGAAGGACAGGACCGCTCGGGTGTAAAAGCCCTACAAGGCCAGCCAGGTAACGAAAAAGGACCGTTCCGCGAGGAGTCCCGACAGCCCACGGGCGCCGTGGTTTCCGCGAGGGAACCAGAGGTGGGTTCCCTTGGCGGAACGGTCCTTTTGGGTCAGGCGGGAGCGAGCCCTCGCGCTGTGTCATGGTCGATGCGATCGGGGGAGGTAAAGGTGCCCGGCGACACCAGTTCTATACTAGGCAGGAGGCCGTCAGGTACCGCCGTGTTCACGTTGCCAGGTGGATTCTGGTGGGAGGCCATCCTGGGCGGGGAAGGCACGGCCTGAGCCAATCGATCCGTTCCGGGCCGTGTCGTCGTTCGGTCCTGCGCTCAGAAGAACGGGCCCGAGGGCGTAGACGTGCCAAACGAGCCTTCCTTCAGCGAGGACGCTGGCGTCCCAGTAGGAACCAAGGAAGCCAGCTCGGGACCTGGGATATTGGCAGCAAGTTCTTCGTAGCAAACCTGAGGCAAGGGTAGCTCCCCCGTGCAGGGCCGCCGCCACGACGTGGGGTTCCCGAAGGAACAGCTCGAAGAGAGCAGTTTCCCACGCGGTCCTGTGATGTTTCTCACAGGACCGGTAGACACATGGGACTAGGCCACTCGTGAGAAAAAAGCCCTTGAGGAGCAGTTCCTCCCCCAGACAGGAACCTGGGAGAGGCCATGGTGGCCTTTCAGATGCCGCCATCGTTCCCCTCGTCGCGCGTCGGGGGCTGGACCTGTCGCCATCGGCGTAATTACACGGCCCAGGTGCTGACCATCGCCTTGATCTTAGGCCAGCGAAGGACGGATCCGCATGTTGATCCTGGTGAGGAGAGGTTGCTCGGCGCTCCGGCGCGGTCCGGTGTAGTGATCAGGGCAGCTAGGAGCGTCCATCGTCGGTAAAGGCCAACTGACCCACGGGAAGGGTAGATCGCGGAACTGATCTATTCGCGACAGTTCCGGCAAGGGGCGTTGTTACGGGTAGACCTGTTGGGGAGTGGAAAACGATCCGGGCAGGTTCCAAGCGGATCGCTCTTTAGTAGTAAACACGGCGATTACCACAGCAGGGGAGGAGGAGAGGTGGTGGACCCAGGGTTCTTTCCCCATCGATGGGGGCAGGTAGAAGAAGTCACGCAGCCCCGCTTCCTCGCACAAAACCAGGCCTGACTCTGTAGGTCAGGACCGACCCGGCGGAACTGCTCGGTTTCGGTCAGTTCCGCCGACATGCTGCTTGATAAACACTATAGTGTTCTATAAGAGGGTCTATGTTAACAGGAAGAGGCATGCCCTATTGAATCCATATTGAGTGGATCGGAAAAGCGAAGCGTGTAAAAGGAAAGGTGTGCGTGGTTAACGCGCTTTTTTCTCTTTCTTTTTGTCAGGCGAAACACGGTGGGGGGGCGCTTGTTTTCGCTGGCGGATGAACTCACTAAGTAATTGCTGCTCTTCCTGGGTGAGCCGATGACCCTCTACCACAGTTAAGTCTACGTTTTCCGGCTCGGCTAAAAACTTTCTCATGGTTAAAAATACGAATTTATCAGCGTGTTGGCTGCTTTTTCATCGATAACCATTAACTGGCCATGGAGAACTTCGGCACCGAGCAGACGGTGGTAGTGTTCCACCAAGCGTGTCTTGGCGGTAAAAGAAACAAATCCAGCGTAACCCAGCTGCTCAGAGCGATAACAGGCGAAAGCAAATAGGCTGATCGCCACGCCTTGATAGACTTTGTGGCGTCCTCGATGCGCCGGTGCGTTCTCCACTAAAGTGACGTAAAGATGATCGCCGCGATCTTGCAGCCCGATCAAGCCATGAAGAATTTTTTCGTTGCCTGGCGTGACCAACTTGTAGAGCATCGCCTCCTGTTGAGCTTGCTTCCAATCAAAGAGCCAAGCCGTGGTGGTGCGTAAATCAGCAGCGGTCACTGGTAGCACGAGGGCATCGAATACTTCCCCGGTGCGGGTGTTGCGGATGGCTTGCCGTAAGCGAGGAGAGGGTTGAGCAGGCATGGGTAAGAAACGCTTCCGACAAAACTATCGGATTAACTGAATAAGGAAGCACGATAAAAGGGTAAAACAGGGGAGGGTACAAGATATTATCTGCCGTACAGACACTAATCGTATAGCTGTTCCAGAAGGGCCTAACGGTAAAGTTAAAACGTATCAAAACCCCTTCTCGGTCTCTTCTCCACGAACCGTACTGCCTCTCACACGCCAGGCTCGCGCGGGGTAGGGTGTATCATTTTGATACAAAGACCTGTTCCACTCTGGAACAGTGTGAACACTCTTTGGCCAGCAAAAGGGCCCGGATGGTTCCCAGGCGCGCTGGCACGTTTTTCTCACTATAAAATTAACTAACCGCTGTGCTTATGCTGCGTAACTACCTCCTCATCGCCTGGCGCAACCTTTGGAAGAATAAAGTCTTCTCCCTGATCAACCTGCTGGGACTGGCCGTAGGCATGGCCGCGTGTGTGCTGATTTTGCAATACGTTCGTTTCGAGCGGAGCTACGACGATTTTCACCAGCATGCTGCCGACCTCTACCGCATCAGTGCCCGCTCCGAGGCAGGAGCTGCCCGACAGACGCCTCTGACCCCGCATCGGCTAGGTCCGGCGTTGAAAGCAGAGGTGCCGGAAGTGGTGCGGGCTACGCGCCTGGTTCTTCCGTGGAGCGGGCAGGCGACCACTAGCACACTCAGTTGGGAAAATGCGGCGGGTACGTTGGTCAAGCAAAATTTCCGATGGGGCTTTTACACCGATCCTGACTTTTTAGCCATGTTTTCGTTTGCGTGGCGTCAGGGCGACCGCCGTGAGGCGCTCAACGGACCAAATCGGATTGTCCTCTCGGAACGTACGGCCCGCAAGCTGTTCGGCCACGACTGGGCAGACCACGCCTCCATCCTCGGGCAGACGGTAGAGTACCTCAACGAGTTCGACCGCTTCCCCCTGGTGATCACGGGTGTCATCGCCGATGCCCCGGAAAACTCCCACTTCCAGTACGATTTCCTGGCGTCTTTCTCCACGCTTTCCACCGGCTGGGCGAAAGACTTTCTCGGCACCTGGGAAGGCAATGGCACGTATACGTATCTGCAACTCGCCCCTTCCGCGGAGGCCGCGACGGTGCTGCCCAAACTCCAGCATTACTTCGACACCCACGCTCCCCAGGCGCAACAGGGCAGTCTTGTTTTCGGCCTACAGCCCGTCACGGACATCCACCTGCACTCGCACCTGGAAGACGAATTAAAAAACAACGGCAATGCGACCTACGTGTCGTTTCTGACGCTGATTGCCGGCCTGATTTTGCTGGTTGCTCTCCTGAACTACGTCAGCCTGGCCACGGCCAAAGCGGTGGCGCGCGGCAAGGAGGTGGGCGTCCGCAAAGTGATGGGCGCGCAACGTTCGCAGCTCGTTCGCCAGTTCCTGTGGGAAGCGGTCTTGCTCAACGGCCTCGCTTTTCTGCTGGCCCTGACCTTGCTCCAGGTCGCCCCCTCCCTGTATACCGCGCTGACCGGCCAAGGGCTGCCCTATCCCACTTTCGCGTGGCGGTGGCTCGTGCTCTTATTTCCCGTCAGCACACTTCTCTCCGGGTTTTATCCGGCGTTTGTACTGTCGGGCTACCGACCCTCGCAGGTACTCAAAGGAAAATTCACGCACTCCTTACAGGGCAAACGCCTCCGCCAGGGGATGGTGGTTTTTCAGTTCTGGGTCGCGATTTTCCTGCTCATCTTCACGTTTGCTGCCTCCCGGCAGCTGGCCTTCATGCGGTCCAGCGATCCGGGATTCGACCCCGAAGGCGTGCTGGTGGTGAACGGGCCGGGCAACCGCCAAGAAACCTGGATCGAATATGATCGGCGGAAGCCCGATCGTACCGCCCCCGACCCATTCAAAGAAGCACTGACACAAACGGCAGGGGTGAAGGCTTCGTCCCTGACCTGGACGGTGCCCGGTGAGCGCACCAGCGCCAGTAGAGTCGTGTTGGGCGAAGCGTACCACCACAGCACGCTGGATATCCTCACGGTTGACAGCGATTATGCCGAGGTATATGGGCTCCATACGGTGGCCGGCAGGTTTGATACCGATCACGGCTACGTGCTCAACGAACGCGCCGCTACGTTACTCGGCTATGCCCATCCCGACCAGGCCATCGGGCAGGTATTCCGCGACGACCGAAACCTTACCTACACGATCACGGGCGTGGTGAAAGACTACCACCACCTTGGCTTGCAACACCCCATCCGCCCGATCCTTTTTACCCAGAACGATCCGAGTTATACGCTGGACTCGTACTACAGTCTCAAAGTCACCGCCCACGATTTACCGGCCACCCTGGCGCAGATCCGTGCCGCCTATGAGAAGGTGTATCCGTATGAGCAGTTCACCTACTCCTTTCTCGATACCTATTTCGACGCCCAGTATCAGGAAGACCGGCAGCTCGGAACGCTTTTCTCGCTGTTTTCCGGCATCACGATGCTGATCGCCTGCCTGGGATTGCTGGGACTTTCGCTGCACATCGTGGTGGAAAAAACGAAGGAGATCGGGGTGCGGAAAGTGCTCGGGGCGTCGGTCCGGCAGATCGTAGGGTTGCTTTCGCAGGAGTTCGTCCGGCTGGTAGGACTCGCCAGTTTGGTCGCTCTGCCCCTTGTCTACCTCGTGCTACAGGAATGGCTGAGTCACTACGCCACCCGCATTCCTCTGGAAGGCGGGTTGTTCTTCGTACCCCTCGGTGCGGTAGTCCTTCTGGCCTTGATGACAGTCAGCTTCCAGACGATCCGCGCTGCACTCGCCAATCCCATCGAGGCGCTACGCAGTGAGTAAATACCTGAGAGACGTCAACCCAAGGAGCTGCGTTCAGAAGCGAGCGGTGGAAGGCAACCACGCGCGCTGAGAACCAAAAAACACAACTCACCGGACTTCAGTTGAAAATAAACCTTCTCCAATCGATGCAAGCTGTTTGACAACTGCCTAAATGTTAAGTAGGCCCTTACAGTAACAATTGTCCTTCAAGTCACAAATTAAGCAGTAAGGAGAGGTATTCGCCGTTAATTCAACCGCTGTCGATACTCCGTGGGAGACATTCCCAATTCCCGACGCACGTAGCGACTGAAAAAGGAGGCGCTGGAGAAGTGGAGTGTATCGGC
>NZ_FNFO01000022.1 GCF_900100765.1 Catalinimonas alkaloidigena
TTCGATCTGGTCTGTACCGTTGCCGGACTGGCCGTAGCGGCCCTGGCGCTTCCGCGCGGCAACGTCACCGAAACGTACGGCGGCTGGGACGAGTATGTGAAGTGATACATGACGTAGATCCCACACACCGCTAAGCCTTGCTATTTAGGCCTATTTCGCCAGGAGAGCGTCGAGGAGGATTACTTAGTTTTTGATACTGACGAGGTGAGAGGCCTGTGACCTTGCGAAATTGTGCCGACAGATGGCCAATGCTGGAATACCCTAAGAGACGAGCAATCTGAGTTAGATTTAATTCTCGGTAAGAGAGAAGTTCTTTCACACGTTCTATTTTTAGTTCGATAAAATATTGATTGATGTGTATTCCTTCCGATTCATGAAAACTGGCGCGTAAACGTGCATAATCTTCTTGAAGTTGTTCTGCTAAATAAGAAGAAAGCTTGCGGGAGAGCTTGGTGGGTAGTTCATCGGAATAGACGAGGGCAATTAAGCAGCTTTTTACACACTCTGCCACCACATCACTACGTTGCTCCAAAAGTTCAAATCCCTCTTTTTGCAGCGCTACTCGGATGCATTCCACAGTCGTGAGGTCAAGTGAATCTACTTCGGCCTGACCCAACTGCACCTCATATACCTTCGCGCCACACTGTTCCAATACGTGATAAACAACTTTAATGCAGCGGGGACAAACCATATTCTTTATTGCTAATCGTTCAATCGGCATAAACTTTTATCATAGTTGAAATTGCATAAGAAAAAAAGCGAGAAGAAAGAGGTGCTGGGAAAAAGGAAAGAGTGGTCAGAAGAAGGTATTGGACGGGAGCCTATAAGGCTCCCGTCCAAAATAAGTTTAAGTTAGGGTAGTACTTCTTTCGTACTACCGCAGGTCAACATCTTTTGACCGAAATAAGGATTTTGAATTGCCTGCTGCGCACTGAGCCAATAACCACCTTTACCCTCACGTGCCATCGGGCAATGCTGGTAATAGACGGTCTGCTCCCCGATTCCGAACTGTTTGATGCTTTGGTAAAGCGTCTCACTGAACAAATCCAACTGTTGCCGTTGCGCTGTCAGGTCGGTACGTGCTGACATCTGCTGTAAGCTATTTTGCAAGGTTTTGACTTGCTGCATCCAGCTCATGTGATCGTTCCCACTTAGCAACTTCATGTTCACTTGCGATAAAGCTTTTTCCACGTCTCGGGCAGTTTGCTGTACTTGGGCGGCATCAGAGTTAACAAAGGCTTTTAATAAAGACTGACTCTGCAGATACACGGTCGCCAATTGCTGCTGGAAGTCAGCATCGATTTTCGTGGTAGGCGTTTGGCTTTGCGGTGTTGCGTGGTGTTGATGCTGCGCCCGCAGAGGTAGAGCAAATCCGGACAGTGCGATCAAAGCAGCTACAAGGGTTTGTTTTTTCATGATAATGATATATTAGTGATTAAAAATATAAATGACATGGACTATAAAAAGCAGCGTAGAATTAAGGTTTACTCAAGCCTGGTTGTATCGTTTTGAGTAGTGAGGGTGGATTCTCGTGAAGAAGTGCTGCCCCTCTAATAAGCGATAGTAGCATCGTTTGTATTAGTGGCGATCCTAATCACCTAAAATGACTTAATCGAGGACATCCTTTACAGTGCCGCACGTCAGCATTGCTTCACCCATAAACGGGTTGCGAATGGTTTTGACTTCACTTAACCAATAGGCTCCTTTTGAGTCATTAGCCATGGGGCAGTAGGCTACATAAAGTGTTTTCCCCGCCCCGAATGCCTCAACAACTTTTATGAGCGACTGCGAGAGGTAAATGAAGTTATTGCGTTTTTCGGCGAGGGTGTTAACTTCCTCGCAACGTTGTGCATGTTGTAGGAGAAAGGTTTTTTTCTCCACCCAAAACGCTTTTGCTTCCCCCGAAAGGAGATCATCATTTACCATGTTCAAGACGGTTAGCAAGTTCGTGCTGTACTGAGCGGTTTTTTGCTCATTTGCTTCTACTAAGGCTTCTTTAAGCAATGAGTAAGCATCTACAACCTCTTGGAGTTGCTTTGTGAAGGTGCTAGGAACTTGATTCCTAAAATCTATCGTCTGGTTTTCGACAAACTTCTGGGTGGGTATCTGCGTGTTCTTGAAATCTGCCTGTTCCGACGTGGCGTCTGAAGGCATATTCATCCCAGGCATGGAGCTGTCGCCGGTAGCCCTTCCAGGATTCATCATGCTGGGCTTATTGGCGAGCTGTGCTGCGGCATCGACGGCAAACGTACCATTGGTTACAATTTCCTGCCCATTAACAAGGCCCTCGGTCACCACGTAACTATCTTCCAATGCAGACCCTAACGTCACTTGCTGCATCCGAAATTGCGGCTGTACGCTAGCGGTATCCCGCACGTACACCACAGCCCGCTCACCAGTCCACAACACCGCTGATCGGGGCACAACCACAGTGCTCTTGGTCCGATCCACTTGGGCCTGTAAGCTGGCGGTGGCAAACATCTCGGGTTTGAGTAATCCGTCCACGTTTGGCATCACGATCCGCACTTGCGCAGCACGGGTCTGAGAATTGATAACGGGGTCAATGTAATCGACCTGACCGGTAAAGGTGCGACCCGGTAGTGAGGCAACCGTGAACTGCACTTGATCACCAGTATGAATCCACTGAAGGTCGCTCTCGTAGGCATCAAACAGCGCCCACACTCGAGAGAGGTCAGCGATTTTGTAAAGCGGTGCACCTCGTTCTACATAATCGCCGACATTGACCATTTTATCCCACACTACTCCCGATACATCAGCGTAGACGGGAAAAACAGTTTTGACTTCTTGCCCCTGAGCAATGGCGTTGATTTGCCCTTCAGAAAGCTTCCAGAGACGAAGTTTCTCACGAGCGGCTCGGTAAAGATCCGGGTCGGCTTCCCTGAACTTTTGCGCCTCAATCAATTCACGCTGTGCAGTGAGCAGTGATGGCGAATAAATCTGTGCAACTGGTTGCCCCCGCCGCACCGCCTCACCGGTAAAGTTGATCAGCAGCCGTTCGATACGTCCTGGCAGGTGCGCCGATTGAGTCGACACTGCCCGCTCGTCGGGTTGGATCTTACCATTGAGACGAATAGTTTTGACTACTTTGGGCTGACCTACTATGCTGGTTTGCACCTGCGCCAATCGCATTGCCGCTTCACTCATTGATACCGCGTCGGGATCGCCGGTTGAGGTAAGGGTAGTAAGGGGGATTAGATCCATGCCGCAGATGGGGCACTGACCTGATTGCTCTTCCCGAATCTGAGGGTGCATGGAGCAAGTCCACAATGTAGGTTCCGATGTTGCTTGATCTGTAACCGTGGCTACTTCAGAGTGGTCATGGCCACCACCGAAGAAAAGGCGACCTAGCAGTAGACCTAGCGCCACTGCCGCGAGAGCAATCAGGATAGTTTTCTTATTAAGTTTCATGAATGATCCAGAATTAGTCAGTGGATTCTGTTAGAGGTACATCGGGTTGCCCGACGATGTAGTCTAGGTCGGCTTGTGAGACCCAACGGGCACGTTGGGCACTTACCAGTTTTAGTTGGTAGTCGAGCAGCTGCTGCTGAGCGCGAAGAATCTCCTCGAAGTCGCTACCAGCCGCGCTGTAAGTAGTCCGTAACAGCGTAATTTCTTGTTGAACTTTTTGGGTGAGGCGTTGGTAGAGGGCGGCTTGCCGGCGGGCCTGAACAAGCGTAAACTGCGCTTGCTCCCACTGTGTTCGCAACTCATTGACAGTGCTCTCTCGTCTCCGTGCCAAGGCAGCTTGGCGGGCCTGCGCCTGTTGTTGGGAGGCACGGTATTTCTTCCGGTTGAGGGGTAAGGTCATGCTTACCATCGGCATCACCATATCCATACCGTTACCGGCGGGTACTTCTACTGAGGGGGGATACGCGCCCATCACTACGTAATCGACCCCTATGCCCATAGAAGGAAAACCCTCCTTGATGGCGACCTGTTCATCGGCACGCGCAGCTTCCTGCTGGGCATCAAGCGCCCGTAGTTTAGGATTGTCGAGGCTGTCTAGGCCGGTAGCCTCCGTCCAAAGCAACGTATCCGTCAGGGTTGATACATCTTCGATCTGCACTGAATCTTGCAGCGGACGATTCAACAAACTATTGAAGACGGCCTTGAGCGGACGACGTTTTTCGCGTAGAATCGCCAGTTGGGTAAGCGCCTCCTCTTGTTGAACTTGTGCACGCAGCACGTCGACCAGTGCGCCAGTACCGGCCGCGAACTGTGTCCGGGCTAAGCGCTCCAGAGAGGCCAGGTAAAGAAGGTTCTCTTCAGAAAACGCGATGCTACGCTCCAATTCATAAAGGTCATAATATGCCACTTTCACCGAACGGAAGAGTGCATTGCGCACATCGATAAACACCTGAAAATCAGCTACTGCGCGTTGAGAGGCGGCATCTTCACGGGCAGCCAGTGTGCCGAACCAAGGAAACATCTGCTGAAGCCCAGTGCGTGCTAATTGTCTGCCGTTACGCGTCTGAATGGGCATAGGAAAGTAGCCGAACGACCATTGTGGGTCGGGCAGGCTGCTTACTTGAGGTACCTGCTGCAGGGCAGCTTCATAGTCTGCATAGCGTGCTAGTAGCTCCGGGTTCTTCTCTGCGGCCATTTGCAGGTACGCCTCCAAGCCTTCCTGCGCTCTGACCACAAAGGTTAACATCAGTAAAAGAGGGATCAGTAGCCAACTGCATCGGCCCGTGAATCTCCGTAGCAATTGACTCCACCATGACGAGAACACCCCTATCCCGGAAGGTACTCTCGAAAGAACATTCCCTTCTCTACAGTGACGCCGGGCCACATCGCGGTCAAATTCAGTTTGCTTATTCATGTTAGTTCGTGAATTAGTGGCTGCTAACCGGCACTTGGCGCCGCGCCGCTCGTTTCACAGCGCTTTCGCGCCAGAGTGATTGCAATACAGGTACTACAAACATGGTCATGACCTGAATGATCATCCCACCGAAGGTGGGGATGGCCATCGGTACCATAATGTCCGATCCTTTACCCGTAGAACTCAGGACCGGCAGCAGAGCAATGATGGCCGTGGCGGCCGTCATCATTGCGGGTCTAACACGCTTCTGTCCGGCGATGCGCACTGCTTCTCGTACCTCAGCTACAGTACTGGGTTGCCGTTCTTCAAACACTTGGTGGATGTAAGTACCCATGATTACCCCATCGTCCGTAGCAATGCCAAACAAGGCAATGAAGCCTACCCAGACGGCTACACTTAGGTTGATAGGATGCATCTGAAACAGGTCGCGTAGGTTGATGCCTGCGACGTTGATGTCTAAAAACCAGGGCTGCCCATAGAGCCAGATCATGATAAAGCCTCCAGCAAAAGCCACAAAGACTCCTGAAAAGTGAATGGCAGAGGCGGTCACCGTATGGAACTGGAAATAAAGCAGCAGAAACACAAGCAGCAGGCTAATGGGAATCACGATCGAAAGTCGTTTGGTGGCGCGAATCTGGTTCTCGTAATTGCCGGTAAATCGGTACGAGACACCAGCCGGCAGTTTGAGCTCGCCTGTTTCGATCTTCTGTTCGATAAAGCGCTGGGCCTGTTCTACAACGTCGACTTCAGCTGCCCCCTCCTTTTTATCAAAGATGACGTAGCCTACCAGGAAGGTATCTTCACTTTTGATCATTTGCGGCCCGCGGCGGTACGCTACCTGAGCCAGTTCACCAAGGGGAACCTGTGTACCGGTAGGCGTAGCGACTAAGATCTCCTGCAGTGCCTGTGGGCTATCACGTAGCTCACGGGCGTAACGCACCCGAACGGCGAACCGCTCTCGCCCCTCAACCGTAGTGGTGAGGGGCATGCCGCCCACGGCTACGTTCAGCGTATTTTGTACAGCTTCGATGGTCAGCCCAAAGCGAGCAATGGCTTGCCGGTCGATGGCAATTTCAAGATAAGGCTTGCCCACTACCCGATCGGCAAAAACAGAGGCAGGAGCAACTAGGGGCACTTCCTGAAGAATCTTTTCTAGCTGAAGGCCCACCTGCTCAATGGTTGCTAGGTCAGGACCGTACACCTTGATGCCCATCGGAGCGCGCATGCCCGTTTGAAGCATGATGAGCCGCGTTTGGATAGGCTGCAGCTTTGGCGCAGAGGTCATGCCCGGTAATTGAGCCACGGCGATAATCTCCTCCCAAATATCATCGGCGGAGTGGATATGGGGGCGCCATTGTCGGAAAAAATCGCCTTGGGGGTCAGGAATTAGACTATCCGCGGGCACCAACCGGAATTCTTGTGCAGGATCATAGGTTGATCCACCGCGGAGCAGGAACCGACCATCTTGATCTACCTGGAAGCGTTTTCGATGTCCTTCCTGATCCAGGAGGTACTCCGGACGGTAGTTGACTACGTTCTCAAACATGGAGATTGGCGCGGCGTCCAAGGCTGAATTGATGCGCCCCCACTTGCCAACCGTCATGTCTACTTCAGGTACCTGATTGACGAGGAGGTCGAGCTGACGGATCGTTTCAACATTTTCTTCTACGCCCGTATGCGGCATGGTTGAGGGCATCAGGAGAAATGAGCCTTCGTCCAGGGCTGGCATAAACTCCTTGCCCACACCGGGAAAGGTATGTAGCATAACTCGCCAGACGGAGGTTTGTCTCAGATTCATGGCGCTACCGGCCCAGCCAAACACGCCGTTCCAGCCTAACCAAACGGTCATGCCCAGTAGAATGGTGAACAGGGGTAGGGTCATAAAGAGCCACTTGTGGGCAAGGCACCAGTTCAATACAGGCAGGTAGAAGTGTACGACCAGAAGAAGGGTGCCCAGAATCAGCGTAATCAATCCGGCTACAAACAGGAAGTTGGCCAATAAAGAATTTCCCGGCCCCAGCGGTAACCATTCTTCGGCCAAAAAGAAGGTTGTAAGCAGGAGCACCAGTGCAATGTTAATCCAGTTGGGCCACGTCTTACGATGGGCAGGCCAGTGGTGGACCAACAGGTTATTGATGCCGATGACTACCAATAGCAACGCTAGCCAGGCTCCCCAATAAAAGGCCAGTATCAGACCGGCGGCTATCAACGTGCCATTCCAGACGCGGTGTATGCGTGGGCGGTCGAAGCGCAGTGAAAAGATGAAATAAGAAAGTGTAGGAATCAGGGCAATGCCCAACACGAAAGCAGCCAGCAAAGCAAACGTTTTGGTGAAAGCTAGAGGCCGGAACAGTTTCCCTTCGGCGGCTTCCATAGCGAAGACAGGTAGAAAACTCACAATGGTCGTTGCCAAGGCCGTCGTAACTGCACCTGATACTTCGGCGGCTGCAGTGTAGATGATCTCCAGCAGGACGCGTCCTCGCGCGCCTTCATTTTCCGGCAGTTCCAGGTGACGCACAATGTTCTCTACGAACACGATACCTACGTCCACCATCACGCCGATAGCAATCGCAATACCGGACAAGGCCACCACGTTGGCGTCGACTCCGGCGTACTGCATTACGATAAAGGTCATCAGTACAGCCACGGGTAGCAGCGAAGAGATTAAGAGGGAGGCCCGTAGGTTGGCTACCAGCACGATTACGACAATGATGCTAATCAGAATCTCATGCGAGAGGGCGGTCTCCAAGGTGCCAATGGTTTCTTGAATCAGCCCGGCCCGGTCGTAGAAAGGCACGATGGTGATCTTGGAGACCGTCCCGTCTGCCAGCGTTTTACTGGGTAAACCCGGTGCAATCTCGGCGATTCTAGTTTTAATGTTTTCAATCACGGCCTTGGGGTTGGCTCCGTAGCGCGCTACGACAGCTGCACCCACTGCCATGGCACCTCCCTTATCTAATCCTCCTCGGCGCGTAGCGGGTCCGAATGTGACGCGGGCTACGTCTTTGATGCGGATGGGTACATTATCACGCACTGCCACGACGGATGCTTCCAGGTCTTCAAGATCTTTGACGTAACCTAATCCCCGGACCAAATATTCAGCCCGGTTCATCTCGATGGTCTCTGCCCCAATGTCTAAGTTACTTTGGCGCACGGCTTCCATAATTTGTAGTATGGAGACGCCTGCTGCGCGCATTGCCTGTGGGTCAATATCTACTTGGTACTCCTTGACGTAGCCGCCGACTGAAGCCACTTCCGATACGCCGGTGGCACTAGCAAGCGCATACTTCACTTGAAAATCCTGCACGGTGCGCAACTCTTGCGGATCCCAGCCGCCGGTAGGCTCACCGGTCTCCGGGTTCCGCCCTTCTAACGTGTACCAAAACACCTGCCCCAGGGCGGTAGCATCAGGCCCCAGGGCGGGCTGTACAGCACTAGGTAGTGTGCCAGCAGGCAAAGAGTTAAGTTTTTCCAGTACGCGCGAACGACTCCAATAAAACTCTACGTCCTCGTTGAAAATGACGTAGATGCTGGAAAATCCGAACATAGAATTGCTGCGGATGGTTTTTACACCGGGCACACCCAGTAGGGCCGTAGTAAGTGGATAGGTAACCTGATCTTCTACGTCTTGCGGTGAGCGCCCGGACCATTCAGCATAGACGATCTGCTGGTTCTCGCCAATGTCAGGAATGGCGTCAACAGGGACAGGATCACGTGGCATCCAAGACAGGTGCCAGTCAAAAGGCGCTACGGACAGTCCCCAACCCATCAACGCTAATAAGAGGAGCATCGATACCAGGCGATTCTCCAGGAAAAAACGGATTAAACGGTTCAGCATGAGCACTGAAGGAATAACAGGATTGCAACATCCCGCGACAGCAGACGCAGCCGACCATAGCAAGGCTGGCAGCCGTCTCGCGGTACGTCGAGAAAATCGTTTGAAATCAGGAAGAAGAAAAGCGAATCGGCCCGGTAGCAATGCACAATCCGGATGGATTCAGCGAAGCTACGTGGACTGGAAGGAAGAGGCTACGTCTACAGACGCCAGGAAGCTACCCAGAGGTAGAGAGGGAGGTTGGCAGAGAGTGGAGGACCTTGATCGGTGGTACGGATGATCGAAAGACAGCGCAAGCTACGGTAGAGCAGCGCAAAAAAAGAGGGTAATACAAAGAGTAACACCCAGCCGGCGGCCATTGAGGCTTCAAAAACAGGCGCTGAACTACTCTGATCGGTCGAAGTCTTTATTTCGTCGTGGCAACAGTCAGAAGGCATTTGGGTTTCGTCACAACATGATTCAGCTGAAAAATGGGTCAGCGTTTTCTGCTGCATCACCTCTCCGCAGTAATGTAAGCTTAACCCTGCACCAGTAGCCGGTAACAGGTAGAGGCTCAACAGCAAAAATGACACAACTTTTCTCATGCGTTTAGCAACGACAGGGATTGGGTCTCCCTACTAGTAAACTAGGTGCTCTAAAGCAACAAAAGTAGCTGTACTTCCTTATAAAAGTGTTACACAATTGGGTAAATAACTTGCAAAATTAAGTACCGCTCTTACTGCGATCTTTATGGGGTATCCTTTGCTGGGCGCCTGTGATAGCGAGTTCTCAGAACCTGATAGACAGGCCACCCCCTGCGCCGAAGCGGTTATCGTAACTGGCCATCAGTGAAAAATTACGAGACAAAAAATACTCTACACCTGCTGACCAAGTGGTTTCCCCCTGGTACGTGGTACGTCCATCACGATTCTCGTCGTTGGAATAATTGATCCATCCAAAATTAGCTTGGTACTCATATGTGCCAAAGACAGCCGTGCGAGGAAAGACCATGATCTCGCGGCTCAAACGTATCTCAGGGCGTAGCTGATTGTCAATGCGAGCATCAAGATTAAACATATAAGGAGTAAAGAAACGGAAGCCTATTACCGCAGTGGGGGTTAGTTCATTCAAACTATTCTCATTCTTGTTTTCTAAGTTGATTCCTCCAAATACCCTAAAATAATCGTACAGGTATCGCTCGTAGCTAACTTCTGCTTCTAGGTTTTTATTCCAGCCGTACTCCACACTTACATTAAATTGGTTGCGTATGTTGGAGGAAATTAGGTTGATTTCCGTCATGTGAGAGGCCACATCGGCAGTACCCCAGGTGAAAAACTGATTGGCTTCATTCACTAAGTTTACTAGCGGAGCATCAAGCAAACGTTTGTCACGTGGGGTATCATAACTGAAAATGCGCGCCATGCCGCCGTTGAGATGGTATAAGACGTGACAATGAAAAAACCAGTCGCCGTATTCGTTGGCGTCGAATTCAATGACCACTTTCTGCATGGGGGGCACATTGACAGTATGCTTCAAAGGAGAGTACGCTCCGTTCTTGTTGATGACCCGAAAGAAATGGCCATGTAGGTGCATGGGGTGATGCATCATGGTTAAGTTGTTTAACGTGATGCGAACCACTTCCCCCTTCTTGATTTTGAGCTGGTCCGACTCGTTTAACGGCACGCCGTTCAAGCTCCAAATGTAGCGCCACATGTTGCCAGTGAGGTTCAATAGAATTTCCTGGACCGGCTTATCGTTGGAAAAAGAGGTTTTCTCAGGAGATTTGAGGTAATCGTAATTATACTCCGCAAACATCTCCATGCCAGGCATCTCCATGCCCGGCATGGAGATGCCGCTGTTTGACTGCACATTTCCTGGCATGCTCATGCCACGCATTGCTTCTTCTTTTTTAGCTGCATGGTGGCTCATGGTATCGTACTGCGGCACTCTGAGCCGGGCGTGGTTCATTTTAAAATGAACCATCTCCTGAGAGGGGGTAGAATCAGAAACCGCTACGGGAGAGGATTGCTCGCCTTGTGGCATTGCATGCTGGTCCTGATCCATGTGATCGTGGGCCATCGTGCCCATTGTTACAGAAGACTGCTTCATGCTCATTCTTTGCTTTTCTTCTGGCATAGGCGACGTCGGAGAGGAGTGCATGCTGGAGTTGGAAGGGGCAGAGTGTTCCATTACCGGCTCCATCTGCATACCCCAGTGATGCATGAGTTCGTAGGGGGTGACCTTATTAGGATTGAATTTCATGGCTGGGGCACCCATCCGCATGTCCATCTGGGCCATCTGCTTCATCATCCCAATTTTGTCTGGCCGAGGCACGTCCGGAGCCGCGAGCAAAGGACCCTGCCCCAGGAAAGCTGAGGTCTGTCCTGAGCCATCTTGCGCCGTAGCGCGGATCTCCAACTGGCCGGTTGCAGGTAAGGTAACTATAAAATCATAGGTCTCGGCAACGGCAATAAATGTCTTGTTATGGACCACGGGTACTACGTCCAGGCCGTCGGCGGCGATGAGCAACGGGTCTTCCCCGCCGAAAGTGATCCAGAACTGCGAAGAGGCCGCTGCATTAATAAATCTGACCCTGACGCGGTCGCCCGGCTCAAATTCCGGATACTGTTGCGTTTGCTCCCCATTCGTCAAAAATGCTGGATAATAGATATCGGCGATGTCAGCGCTTTCCATGCGTTGGCGCCAGAAGTTTAATTGTGCGCCAAAGCCACCCCGGGCGATGACCCGGTTCAGAGGCGTGGCCGTTCCCTTGCGGATGTTATACCACTCATTGCCGCGCTTTAGGTTTCTCATCACATTGCCTGGCTTTTCATTGGTCCAGTCCGAAAACACCACAACCAATTCCTTATTGTAAGCTAGTTGCTGTACTTTGGGCTCGATCACAATCGATCCATAAACGCCGCTCTGTTCCTGCAGCATGGTGTGAGAATGGTACCAATAGGTGCCGGCTTGCTTGAGTGGAAATTCGTATTTGAAGGTGGTGCCTGGCTCGATGGGGGGAGTGGTAAGGTAAGGGACACCGTCGTAGAAGTTGGGTACCAGTAATCCATGCCAATGCACAGAAGTCTCCACGTCCATGTTGTTTTGCACGTAAATGACAGCGTAAGCGCCTTCTGGAAAGCGTAATGTCGGACCTGGAATGGTTCCGTTCACTGTCATACCGTTCACCTGCTTGCCGGCCACTTTACTGACTTGAGCCTGATCGATCGTTAGATGATACACCATGGTATCAGGTTGTGCCCATGTCGAAGGGGAAACCAAGAAGAACAAAGCAATGAACAGGCTCAAGTAATAGGGTTTCATACGAACAAAAAGAAATGGGTTAAAGCAAAGATGCGACTTGCGGTTTTCGTCATCCTCATGTCTGGGGTGGGATGACGAGTGGTAGACAAGGGTACGAGCAAGCAAAAGGTAGGATTTACAAGATGACCTCTTTACTTTACAAGTTTGTTGTCTGTCAAAAAAGATCCAGCAGGGCTCGCGATAGAAACCCCTGCTGGCAAGATGAACATACCGAGTACATTATTTTTCTTCGATGGTAAAACCCGCAGCTTTTACACGTTGCTTGACTTCTTCGTTGGAAAACTCTCCCTGGACAGTGAGAAGTTTTTCAGGATGTTGCGTATCCACTTGCCACGAATCAACGCCTGGCGTTGCCGTCAAATGAGGGGTAACGGTGGCAATGCAGCCACCACATTTAATGTTAGTTTTAAATTGTGTGGTTTTCATAGATGTACAAATGTTAAAGATGAAAGGGGGTATGCTCTTATGAAAGAGATTGCCACCGAAGGCGCAGGCTGTTGCTGACGACCGACACCGAGCTCAGGGCCATTGCGGCACCAGCAACCATTGGGTTGAGCAAGAATCCTGTAAAAGGATAAAGTACACCTGCCGCCAGCGGAATGCCGATCAGGTTGTAAATAAAGGCCCAGAACAGGTTTTGGTAGATTGTGCGCACCGTTTGACGCGAGAGGTGCAAGGCTTTAGGCAGTAATAGCAAATCAGATTGCATGAGCGTGAGTTTGGCTACATCCATGGCGATATCCGAGCCACGCCCCATCGCCACGCTTACGTCGGCTTGAGCTAAGGCCTGCGCATCGTTGACACCATCGCCCACCATAGCTACTACTTTTCCTTCGGCACGCAACTGGTCGATGAAGTCAGCTTTGTCGGCAGGCAGTACGTCGGCCTTGTAATGTGTGATGCCTACCTGCTCGGCTACGGCACGTGCCGTAGCTTCATTGTCGCCCGTAAGCAGGTACACTTCCAGACCCTGTTGTTGCAACGCCTCAACGGCTTGGCGAGAGGTGGATTTTACCTGATCTGCGATGGCTGCTATAGCCAGTACCTGAGTACGGTCGGCAAAGTAGACCACGGTATGGGCCTCCGCTTGCCACCGTTCCGCGCGTTGCATTACCTCGGGCGTTACGGCTACCTGATAGGTAGCGAGGAGCCGTCGGTTCCCTACTAGATACCACTCAGTGCCTACTTCGGCCCGAACTCCCTGGCCCGGAAGGTTCTCGAACAGATCTAGCTTGACGGCTGGTCCATTCTCCGGTAATGCACGTACGACCGCTTCGGCCAAAGGGTGCTCAGAGGCTAGTTCCATGGAGCGGAGTACGCCTACCAAGTGTTCCTGAGATGAGTAGCCCCCCTGGCGCCAGTACTGATCGGTTACTTCAGGTCGCCCGAGCGTAACCGTACCAGTTTTGTCGAGCACCACGGCACTAACGCGATGAGCGCGTTCTAGGCTCTCGGCATCGCGGACCAAAATGCCCTGGGCCGCTCCTTTGCCAACGCCCACCATGATTGCCGTCGGAGTAGCTAACCCCAAGGCGCAGGGACAGGCAATCACCAGCACAGTTACCGTAGCTAGCAACGCATGACTAAAGGCCTCCTGCCCGCCAACCAAGATCCAGACGATGCCGGTCAATAGTGCGATTCCCAGCACAATGGGCACAAAGACCGCCGCGACCCGGTCTGCTAGTCGCTGGACAGGTGCTTTGCTCCCCTGGGCTTCCTGCACTCGCTGAATGATCTGGGATAGTAGCGTAGCGCTTCCGACTTTTTCAGCCCGGAAACGAAAACTACCTCGCTGGTTCACTGTACCCGCGAAAACCGCCGAGCCTGCCTGCTTTTCAACGGGCACTGGTTCGCCGCTGATCATGCTTTCGTCGACAAACGAGCGTCCTTCTGTCACCCGCCCGTCTACGGGAATCTTTTCACCAGGACGCACTATAACTGTATCGTCGATCGCTACTTCGGGGAGCGGTAACTCAAGCTCCTGACCCAACCGGATTACACGCACCGATTTAGGCTGGAGTCCCATCAACTTTTTAAGAGCAGAACCGGTGTGAGCCTTAGCCCGTTCTTCAAGCCACTTGCCTAGTAAGATAAAGGCAATAATGACTGTGGCAGCCTCATAGTATACGTGCGACTCAAGGCCGTGCTGACGCCAGAACTCCGGAAAGAACGTAGTAAAAGCACTAAACAGAAAGGCTATACCGGTGCTAAGTGCCACTAACGTATCCATATTCGCCCGACCGTATCGTGCCTGACGCACTGCATTGCGGTAGAAGCTGCGGCCCAACCAAAGTACAGGTAGCGAGAAAGCTAGCATGATCCAGTTGACATAAGGCAGATCCATCAGAAACATGCCCAGGACCACCACGGGTGTAGACAATAGCACTGCGCCTAGTGTGCGGCGACGAAGTGACTTCAGCCGTTGCTTTTGCTCGGCTTCCTGTTCTTCTACCCCGTGCTCCTCGTCCAAGATCAGGTCATAACCAATTGACTGTACCGCCCGGCGCAACTGTTCTGGCTGGACCGCATCTGGATCGAAACGCACTTGTACCGATTGTCCGGCAAAGTTAACGGTGGCTTCTTCCACACCGGATTGGGTATTCAGGATCGACTCGATGCTGGCAGCACAAGCCGCGCAACTCATCCCGGTGACTGGCAATGTGCGCCTTGCAAGCGGCCGGCTGTGGACGGAAGGATCAAGTACAGATTGCATAGGTGAAGCAGTTGAAAAGTGATAAGACAAAAGTAGCCGCCTCTCCTAGCAAAACGCTTACACAATTTTGAAGCCCTCTTACATCATTTCTGAGAAGGGGATGAGCGCCCTATCTGATCCAAGGCACTACGTTTGACACCGCCAATACTTTTGAAGTAAGAGGGGGTCAAACCTGTTATTTTCTTGAACTGGTTGGAAAGATGGGCGGGACTGCTATAGCCGAGACGGTACGCAATTTCTTTCAGGCTCAGTTCATCGTATACAAGCAGTTCTTTCACCCGCTCTACTTTTTGTAGAATGTAGAAGCGCTCAATGGTGAAGCCTTCTGTAGCCGAAAAAAGGGTGCTAAGGAGGTGGTACTCTTGTTGAAGGACTTCAGCTAAATAATCCGAGAGATTAACTGAGAGCAACAGGTGCTCTGGTTGATGAACCAGCTGGATGATGGCGGTTTTGATCTGTTCAATCAGGCGTGCTTGCCGGTTATTGATCAACTCAAAACCGCTTTGCCTCAGCGCTTTTTTTACTTGCGCTTTATCGATCTGCGCTTCAGGCAACGCTACGGTGACCTGACCCAGCTGTACTTCGCTGACAGGCATTCCTAACGCTTCAAGCTCCTCCCTGACGACACGCTGGCAGCGACCACAGACCATATTTTTAATATATAGGGTAGTTTCCATAACGTTACCAGGGGAAGTCATAACCAAGTTTTCCTACCAAAAAAAAACAGGCGCTTAGCCTACTTGGTATGAATGCGAGTCAAAAAGACAAGCGCCGCAAATATGTACGGCGCTTGAGGCTTAAAGTCAAACAAATGCCTCACAGGCCTGGTGGCACGCGTGACACGCATCGGCACAAGCCTGGCAGTGATCGCTATCGTGCTTGCGACATTCCTCCTCACAGGCTTTACTGATCACACTGCACTGCTTTACGATCTCGTTAACGTATCGGGAACCCCGGCTCACATAGCCAATGGCGTTTTCACAAGAAGACGAACAATCTAAGTCGAGGCGGATGCATTCGGCCATCTTTTTGACATTCTCTTCCTCTAGGCAGGCGACCGCACAAGCGTGGCAGGCGGCTGCACAATCGGCCAATTTGCGGATCAATTCTTTGTCTTGTGTTCTCATTATAAAAAATAATGGTGGAAAAATGTTTTTACTATGCCTTACTCTCAAAAGAGGCACTTCGTTTTATAAAAATCTTTTTTTTGTTTACAGATTTTTAACCGACGCCCGGAGGGAATCGGCTTGCGCGGGGCGGCCCTGCGCCCGGTCACTTCCGCCAGCCGCTTGCGGGTGGTGCCCTGCAAAGGGTAATCGGGCGGCAGGGTGGCGTACGAATCGTCAGACAAAGGTCCAGGTACATTTCTGCTTTCGCAAAGTCGCCCATCAAGCAATATGCATCGCCGATTAGTGCTGAAGTGCTCAGGTGCTGGTCAGGGAGTTTACACTACGCAGCCTGCAGACGCCCTCGTTGGGCGTAAACACATTTGGCACTCGGTAGGCATACGTCAACTCGAATCGCTGGCGTCACACAGGTGGGCGTTTGGATCGTCACCTCGCCGGGAAATAGCCGGCAGGAGGGCAGGCGTAAGGCAGATCGACCCTTCGGGGCCGTACGCATACACACATCCGTTGTTTCCCTAGTCACATAGTCTGGAACTATCTCCTCCCGCGCGGGAGGCGACCAAGAGGTGAGATCAGCCATGAACTAAATGCGCATTCGTCCAGCCTTTGCGCGTGATCAAGCCACGAGCCTGTGCCAGCATTGCCTCCGAAAGGTCCATGCCGATCATCTGTCCGGTCGGTCCCACTGCGTGCACCAGCGCCGGAAAATTAGCGACCGTCCCACACTCCAGGTCTACCACCGTATCCCCCGGCCGTAACGCCAGGGCCGCGACGGCTTTCTGCCGATGGCGGTCCAGCCCGAGGAGCTGGTAGCCGAGGAGCGCGGCATCGTAAAAGCGGGCCGTGCGTCGATAAAGGTGCTTGACTTCGTTTGCCTTCAGGATCATGGCAAAAGGGGGAGCGTGACTAACTAGGCTCTTGTATACGAAAAAATAGATGATTAGATCCACGCTCCGCTTGTTGCAACACAGTTGAACCAATTCCTGCGTAGGTTTGCGCCTATGAAGTGGTGGGCGTACGTCTGGTCCTTACATCTGCTGATGCTGGTTCTGTTGCCGTGCCGGGAACAACCCCTCCGGCTCCGGGCGGAAGCAGGCGTGCAGGTGGAGGCCTCCCTACCGCACGAGCAGGCTCACGACGACGCCCTGTGCTCCCCCCTCTGTAGTTGTGCCTGTTGTGCACATGCGGTACAGGCTGCTTTCGGTGTAGTCGCCTTGCCGCCTCATCCTGCCGTGAACGCATCCTTTCGTTCACGTGATGTGTCTGGGCAATCGACCCATACGGCCCATTTCTGGCACCCCCCACAGTAATTCTCGCTGACTCCAGCGCCTTTCGGCGTCCGTGTACATGTTCGAAGCACCCGCCCGTGGGACGGAGTGCTCCGTGTGGTTTTACCTACCCTTTTTTCAGCGATGCTCGATCGACTCATTCACTTTTCCATTCACCATAAATTAATCATTGGCCTCTTTACCCTAGGTTTGGTGGCCTGGGGCCTCTACTCGGTGACGCAGCTACCCGTGGACGCGGTGCCCGACATCACCAATAACCAAGTTCAGGTCATTACGCCCAGTCCCTCCTTGGCCGCCCAGGAAGTGGAACAGCTCATCACCTTTCCGGTGGAGCTGACCATGGCCACGATTCCGGACGTGGAAGAGATTCGTTCGTTTTCCCGTTTTGGGCTCTCGGTGGTCACGATCGTCTTCGAAGAAGGCGTCGACATCTACTGGGCCCGCCAGCAGGTCAGCGAGCGGCTGGCCGAGGCGGCCGCCCAGATCCCCGCCGGGGTCAGTCGACCCGCCCTAGCTCCCATCTCCACCGGACTGGGTGAGATCTACCAATACCTGCTGCGGCCCCAACCCGGCTATGAAGCGCAGTATACGGCCATGGAGCTACGCACCTTGCAGGATTGGATCGTACGCCGTGGCCTGCTGGGCACGCCGGGCGTGGCGGACGTGAGCAGCTTCGGGGGTTATTTAAAACAGTACGAAATTGCGGTAGACCCCGCTCGGCTGCGCAGCCTGAACCTGACGTTGCAGGACCTGTTTGCTGCCCTGGAGAAAAACAATCAGAACACCGGGGGCGCCTACATCGACAAAAAGCCCCGGGCGTATTTTATTCGCACCGAGGGATTGGTTGAAAGCCTGGAGGACATCCGTCGCATTGTCGTCAAGCGCCTTCCCAACGGCACGCCGCTGCTCCTGCAGGACGTGGGACAGGTGCGCTTCGGCCACGCGGTCCGCTACGGGGCCATGACGCGCAACACCGACGGCGAAGTAGTGGGGGGCATCGTGCTGATGCTCAAAGGAGCCAACTCTGCGCAGGTCATCCGAGCGGTGAAAGACCGGGTGGCTACCTTGCAGGAGAGCCTGCCGGAGGGGGTGGTGATCGAGCCGTTTCTGGACCGCACCGCGCTGATCAACCGGGCGGTGGGCACGGTCACGAAGAACCTGACGGAAGGAGCCTTGATCGTCATTTTCGTGCTGGTGCTGTTTTTGGGGAACTGGCGCGCCGGCCTGGTCGTGGCTTCCGTCATTCCGCTGGCCCTGTTGTTTGCCCTGGGCCTGATGAACCTGTTCGGCGTTTCGGCCAACCTGATGAGCCTAGGCGCGATCGACTTTGGTCTGATCGTAGACGGCACGGTCATCATCGTCGAAAGCGTGGTGCACCGTATCACGAGCCTGACGGGCCGACAAAAGCTCACCCGTGGGCAAATGGATCAAGAGGTGTACACAGCAGCCTCCCGCATCCGCAGTTCGGCCGCTTTTGGCGAAATCATCATCCTCATCGTCTATCTACCGATCCTGGCGCTGGTCGGCGTCGAAGGCAAAATGTTTCGTCCCATGGCCCAGACGGTCTCCTTTGCCATCCTGGGGGCGTTTCTTCTCTCTCTAACCTACGTACCGATGCTCTCGGCCCTGCTGCTCAGCCGTAAAACCTATCACCGCCGCAACTTCTCCGACCGGATGATGGACGGCTTGCAGCGTGGCTACGACCCGGTACTGGCCTGGGCGCTGCGGCGCAAAGGCGTTGTGGTGGCCGCAGCGGTGGGCCTGTTGGGGGGGAGCCTGTGGGTGTTCAGCGGCCTGGGAGGAGAGTTCATACCCACGCTAGACGAAGGCGACTTTGCCGTGGAGACGCGGGTGCTGACGGGCAGCTCGCTCTCGCAGACGATCGAGGCGTCCCAACAGGCGGCCGCAGTGTTGCTGGAGGAGTTTCCGGACGAAGTCGAGGAGGTGGTAGGCAAAATTGGCTCCAGTGAGATTCCTACGGATCCCATGCCCATCGAAGCCATTGATCTGATGGTCCTCCTGAAAGACAAAGCCACCTGGACCCGTGCGGCCTCTCAAGAGGAACTGGCCGGGCAGATGAACGAAGCGTTGGAAGCGGTACCGGGCGTCACGTTTAGTTTTCAACAGCCTATCCAAATGCGGTTTAACGAACTGATGACGGGGGCCAAACAGGATGTGGTGGTCAAAATCTACGGGGACGATCTGGAGGAGCTCTCCCGGCAAGCGCAGAAGGTCGGTCGTTTGGTACAGCAGGTAGAAGGCGCAGCCGATCTCTACGTCGAACAGGTGACCGGGCTGCCCCAGGTGGTGGTGGACTACCGACGCGAGCAGCTGGCCAAATACGGACTGGACGTGGCGACGGTGAACCGGACCGTGCAGGCGGCCTTTGCCGGGGCCGAGGCGGGAACGGTCTACGAAGGCGACCGCCGTTTTGGGCTGGTGGTCCGACTGCAGGAGGCCGCCCGGCAGGGCATCGAGAACGTAGAGAACCTGTTTGTGGCCACCCCCGACGGGGACCAGATTCCCCTGGCGCAGGTCGCCGATGTCGCGTTCCGGCCCGGTCCCTACCAGATCCAGCGCGACGACACGCGGCGGCGCATCCTGGTGGCCTTCAACGTGCGGGGACGCGACGTGGAGAGTGTAGTCGATGAGCTTCAGCGGCGGGTGAGCGCGCAGATCGACTTTCCGGCCGGCTACTTTGTGACTTACGGAGGACAATTCGAAAACCTGGTCGAGGCCCGCCAGCGGCTCTCGGTGGCTGTACCTGTCGCCCTAGTCCTGATCTTTTTACTTCTCTACTTTACGTTTGGCTCCGTGGCACAATCGCTGCTCATCTTTACGGCGATTCCGCTTTCGGCCATTGGCGGCATCCTGGCCTTGTGGGGGCGGGGCATGCCCTTCAGCATCTCGGCCGGCATCGGGTTTATTGCGCTCTTCGGCGTGGCGGTACTCAACGGCATTGTGCTGATCGGGGAGTTCAACCACCTGCGCGACGAGGGCGTCACCGACCTGTTGGAGCGCGTGCGCGCCGGCACGCGGGTGCGGCTGCGCCCCGTGCTGATGACCGCCTCGGTCGCCTCGCTGGGCTTTCTGCCCATGGCCCTCTCCAGCTCGGCGGGTGCGGAAGTGCAGCGACCCCTGGCCACGGTGGTGATCGGCGGTCTGGTGTCGGCTACGCTGCTGACCTTACTGGTGCTGCCGGTGCTGTATGTCTACTTCGAGCGGGGCTGGGGGCGGGTGAAGGCGGGGCCCGCGGTGGGCGTGTGGCTGCTGGTAGGCCTTGGACTCTCCCTGTGGCCCACCACCAGTCAGGCTCAGGAAAGGGCGGCCGGACCCTACACGCGGGAAGAAGCCATTGCCACGGCCTTGGCGCAAAACGGACAGGTGCGCATCCGCGCCGGAGAGGTGGCCCGACAGCAAGCCCTTCAGCGCACCGCCACGGCCCTGCCCAAAACCGAGATCAGCTTACAGTACGGTCAGTACAACAGCCTGGCGCGGGACAACAACCTGCAAGTGTCCCAACGGTTTCCGTTTCCTACCGTGTGGTCAAGTCGTGCGGCCCTAGCCGGTGCGCAGGTGGAAGCAAGCCAGTACGCGCAAGCCGTTACCGAAAATGAGTTGATCCGCCAGGTGAAGGAAGCCTACAACCAGCTGGCCTACGAACAATCCCGTGGGCAATTGCTTGCCTATCAGGACAGCCTCCTGCAGGCATTTGTCCGAGCGGCACGCGTGCGCTACCGGACGGGAGAGACCAACCTATTGGAGCAAGCCACGGCCGAGTCGGAGGCCGCCCAGCTGCGCACGCGCCTGACCCAGCACCAGGCCGACCTGGTGATCGCCCGCAGCCGGCTGCAGGTACTGCTGCACGAGGAAGCCCCCGTCTACATCACCGCCGACACCCTTTCGCGCCTGACGCCCGACCCGGCGTGGGACACCACGCGGCTGGCAAGCAACCCCACCCTGGCGTACTTCAATCAGCAGGTGGACGTGGCGCGTCGGGAAGAGCAACTGCAACGGGCGCAGCGCTGGCCCGAGCTGACCTTAGGTTATTTTAGCCAGTCACTGATCGGCTTTGAGCCCGGCGACGGCAGCGGACGCTATTATGGTCCCTGGGACCGCTTCACCGGGGTTCAGGTAGGATTGGCCCTGCCCCTGTGGTGGGGGCCCTACCAGGCGGAGGTGAAGGCCGCGGCTTTGCAGCAGCAAGTGGCCCGTGATCAGCAGGCTTATGCGCGCCAGACCCTGACCGGGGACTACCGGCAGGCCCTGCAACAGTTTGCTAAGTTCCGGTCCAGCCTGTCCTATTACGAGGAAAATGCCTTGCCCCAGGCCCGCCTGATCCTGGAGAATGCCCAGCTCAGCTTCCAGACCGGGGCCATTGGCTACGTAGAATTTGTGCAGGCACTGGAGCGGGCGCTGGCCATGCAGATCGATTATCTGGCGCTGCTGCGTCAGTACAACGAATCTATCATCTACTTAGAATTTTTGGGCGGCGCTCGGTAAGCCAAGCCCCCCTGTATCCCCTTCTTATTAAGAACTAGCCCTATGCGTTATCCTGTTATCACCTCATGTTACCTCGGATTTTCCCTTCTGGGGCTCCTCCCGGGGCTCCTCCTGGGGGGGTGTCAGCCCTCCGCTCCCGCGGGCGATCCGCCGTCCGCCTCACCCGTCGAAGAAAACACTGCCTCTCCGCCGGAAACGGCGCGGGTGGAAGTCAGCGCAGCACAGTACCAACACGCCGGCATTCATTTGGGCGGCCTCCAACGGCGTGTCATGAGTCAGACCCTGCCGGTGACGGGGATGGTGGATGTGCCGCCCGAAAACCTGGTAAGCCTTTCGGCGCCGCTGGGTGGTTTTGTCAAGCGTACCGAGCTCTTGCAGGGCATGCGCGTGCGCAAAGGACAGGTGCTGGCCACGCTGGAAAATCCTGAGTTCATCACCCTGCAACAGGACTATTTGGAAAGCAAAAGCCAGCTAACGTACCTCACCCTGGAATACGAGCGGCAGCGCGAACTGCGGCAACAGAATGTGAGTTCGGCCAAGCTGTTCCAGCAAACGACGCAGGACTACGAACGGACCCAGATCCGGGTCGAAGCCCTGGCCGAAAAGCTGGCCCTGATCGGCATTCGGGCCGAGCGTCTGACGCCGGGAAAGATCTCCCGCATGGCGCCGCTCTATTCGCCCATCAATGGATACGTGACCGAGGTACACGTGAACGTGGGCACCTGGGTCAATCCGACCGACGTGCTGTTTGAAATCGCTGATACCGATCACCTCCACGCCGAACTCACGGTTTTTGAACGGGACCTCTCCCGGATTCGACCAGGACAAAAGATTCGTTTTACCCTGCCCAACGAAGACCAGCGGGAGCGGACGGCCACCGTCTACCTGGTGGGCAAAGCGATCGGCGAAGACCGATCGGCCCGCGTCCACGGTCATCTGGACAAAGAAGATAGTGCTCTGCTGCCGGGCATGTACCTGCAGGCCCGTATCGAGATGGGGACCGATTCGGTGCCGGTCTTGCCGCAGGGGGCAGTGGTGACAACGGCCGAGCAAGCGTATGTCTTTGTGCAACGCGGCCGACGCCAGGAGGGGGGGCAGCAGGTATACGATTTTGAACGGATCCCCATCCAGACCGGGGTGTCGGAAGGAGACTATGTACAAGTGGAACTGCCCGACCGGATGGATGCTGCCACGGAATCCATCGTGGTGCAGGGGGCCTACGCGCTCCTCTCCCTGATGGAAAACGGTGAAGAAGAAGGCCACGGGCACTAAGCCATGGAGGCCCTGCTACAGACGCTCCCCTACGCCCTGCTGGCGGCTGCGACGATGGCGGTGGGGGGAATCCTGACGGCGTATGTGCAGCCCAGCCGGTGGATGCGCAGTGCGATCCTTCACTTTGCCGCGGGGGTGATCTTTTCGGTGGTGGGCGTGGAGCTGCTGCCCGACATCACCTCGCGTCACGACCCGTGGTCGGTGGTGATCGGCTTTGGCCTCGGCATCGTGACGATGCTGCTGATTCGGCGCGGGACCAAGCCTGGGGACGCCGCAAGGGCCACCGGCCCAGGCGCGCTCCCGACCGGGCTGCTGTGGGTGGTGGGTGTCGATTTAGTGGTGGATGGCCTGTTGATGGGCATCGGGTTTTCGTCGGGCGCGGAAACCGGAGCGTTGCTGGCTGTAGCGCTCTCTATCGAAATCCTTTCGCTGGGGCTGGCCACCGGCGCCTCGTTGCGGAAGGCGGGGGTGGTCCGGCGGAGCCAGGTGCTGACGTCGCTGGGATTGGCTGGCGTGCTGCTGGTAAGCGCAGGGCTCGGCGCCTGGCTGTTGGAGGACTTGCCGGATCAGCCGCACGAAATTATCCTCTCGTTCGGACTGGCCGCCCTGTTGTTTCTGGTGACCGAAGAGCTGTTGACGGAGGCACACGAAAAAGAGGACACCTTGCTGCTCACCACCGCCTTTTTTGCGGGTTTCCTCTTGTTTCTACTCTTGGGCATGCAGACCTGACCGCTTGCGCACTACTACCATGAAAGAAAAAAAAGACCACGCGACCCGCACCGCCTTTTTTCTTAACCTCGCCTTCACGGTGCTGGAACTCGCCGGAGGCATTCTCTCGGGCAGCATTGCCATCCTGGCTGACTCGCTGCACGACTTGGCCGACAGTTTCTCACTGGGGGCGGGCTGGTACTTTGAGGAAAAGTCGAAGCAGGGAAGCAATGACCGCTACTCGTACGGCTACGCTCGCTTCTCTCTACTAGGGGCCATGATCAACGCGGTGACCTTGCTGTTGGGCTCTATCTACATCGTCTATGAATCGATTCGCCGGCTCCTCAACCCCCAGATGCCGGACGTGTACTGGATGCTGGGCATTTCCGTCGTGGGGATTGCCTTAAACGGCCTCGGCGTCTGGAAGCTAAAATCGGGCAACTCCATGAACCAACAGGTGATGATGATTCACCTGCTGGAAGATGCGCTGGGCTGGATAGCCGTACTTCTGGCCAGTATTGTGCTCCTGTTTGTAGAGATCCCCAGGCTGGACCCCCTTCTGGCCATCGTCATCAACCTCACCGTACTCGTCTTTGTGCTCCGGAAGCTTATCAAAGCGTTACAGATTATGCTCCAGCGAGTGCCCAAAGAGGTCAACCTACCCGAACTGCGCCAGAAAATCCGGTGTCTGACCGGAGTCCAGGACGTCGAGCGGCTGCACGTCTGGTCGCTGACGAAAGAAAAATGGGTGGTCACCGTCACGGTCCACCTGGAGGAAATGACCACGCTCCAGGCAGCCGAGGTGCTGAAACGGCGGATACGCCAGGTCCTGGCCGACTTGCCGATCGAGGTGCTGACCGTGGAGTTGCAATTCAGCCCGCCCTCCGAGGTTTCACGTTAACGTTTACTACAACCCCATGAAAAAACTAAAAATCAAACTTTCTTTGGTCTTACCCGCCGTCCCCGATCAGCGGGATCGGTGCGTTCAGACCCTGCTGTCCCGGTTGCAAGGCCGGGAAGGGCTGGAAAAAGTACACCTGACCGACGAAAAAACCGATGGCCTGCCGCAGCTGTGTTTTCACTACGATCCGGAGGTAATCACCGTGGAACGCATTCAACGCCTGGCCGTGCAGACGGGGGCGTCTGTTCAGGAGAAGTACGGTCACCTCTTACTTGAAGTCGCAGGCATTCGGCATACGCGTCACGCCCGTACAATCGAAGCCAACCTGCAAGCTAGGAAGGGTATCCTGCAAGCGCACGTGTCCGCCTCCGGGATGATCGGACTGGAATACGAAACCGCGACGCTGGAGGAGAAAACAATTCACGCCTGGCTGCCACGCGAAGGGCTCCAACTCCTTGATCCTGCGGTCAGTGTGGACACCTACCTGGAAAAGACGGCCGAAGACCTAGACGTGACGCGGGAACAGCCCTTGCCCTCGGCGGTGCCATCGACCGAAGCCGAGCCTGATCATCCCGCGGGGGAGACGCACCAGGGCGAGGAAGATCCTGCCCATGCGCACGGTGGTGTGTTCGGAAAAAATACCGAGCTGATCTTCTCGCTGGTGTGCGGCGGGATGCTGGGCGTAGGCTTCGGTCTTTCGTTTGTAGCGGGGCTTCCCGCCTGGGTCAGCCTCTCACTCTACCTCGGGGCATATTTCTTCGGCGGTTTTTTTACGGCCAAAGAGGCCGTCGAAACGGTCGCCAAAGGCCACTTCGAGATTGATTTTCTGATGTTGGTGGCCGCCATCGGGGCAGCTATTCTGGGGGAGTGGGCCGAAGGTGCGCTGCTGTTATTTCTTTTTAGTCTGGGCCATGCCCTGGAGCATTATGCCCTGAACAAAGCGCGCAAGTCCATTGCTGCCCTGGCGGAGCTGGCCCCCAAAACCGCCTTACTCAAAAAGAACGGCAAAACAGAAGAGGTAGGCATTGAGCATTTGAGGCTTGGAGATATCATCGTGGTAAAGCCCCATAGTAAAATCTCAGCGGATGGCGTGGTGGTAGGTGGTCAAAGTAGTGTCAACCAGGCTCCCATTACTGGAGAGAGTGTACCGGTGGACAAACAACCGGTGGAGGATCCCGATAAAGACTGGTCACAGGAAAGTGAGATCAAAAACGAAAACCGGGTGTTTTCCGGTACCATAAATGGCAACAACACGCTGGAAATAAAGGTGATCAAGGAGGCGAACGATTCTACACTTTCTCGGCTGGTAAAGCTGGTCAACGAAGCGCAAACCCAGAAATCGCCCACCCAACGCTTCACCGATAAGTTTGAGAAATATTTTGTGCCTTCGGTACTGACTTTGGTCGTGCTTTTGAATCTTGCCTTCTTGGTCGTTGATGAAACTTTTAGCGAAAGCTTTTACCGGGCGATGGCCGTGCTGGTCGCAGCCAGTCCGTGTGCTTTGGCGATTTCCACCCCCAGTGCGGTGCTGAGTGGAGTAGCCCGGGCGGCCAAAAGTGGTGTGCTCATTAAAGGTGGCCGGCCACTGGAAGACCTAGGGGTGCTCACGGCCCTGGCGTTTGACAAAACCGGTACGCTAACGGAAGGCAAGCCGAAACTTACCAGAGTGATCGCCCTGGGTGAAGTGGGCGAAGAAGAGCTGCTGAAAACCGCCATTGCTGTAGAAAATCTCAGCGACCATCCATTGGCTAAAGCCGTGGTGCGCGATGGGAAAGAGCGACTGAAAGATGCTAATATACCCCAGGCCAAAGACCTGGAGGCCGTACTTGGAAAAGGTATCAAAGCCACGTTGAATGGCGATAAGGTGTACATAGGTAATCTGGACTTGTTTGAGTCTTTGGATGATAACAAGCCTTCTCATGACATGGAAGAAAAAGTGAAGTCGTTGGAGTCAGAAGGGAATACTACCATGCTGATCCGGCAAAATGACAGCTACCTCGGTATCATCGCTTTGATGGATACCCCACGAGCGGAAGCAAAAAATACCCTGGAGCGGTTGAAAAAGATCGGGATCAAACGCATGATCATGCTGACCGGAGACAATCAGAAAGTGGCCGATGCAGTAGCGAAAGAAATTGGCCTTACGGATGCTTGGGGAAGTTTGCTGCCGGAAGAAAAAGTAGAGGCAATTAAAGAGTTAAAAGAGAAAGAATCCAAAGTAGCCATGGTGGGTGATGGTGTAAATGATGCCCCAGCCATGGCCAACAGTACAGTAGGCATTGCGATGGGAGCAGCGGGCAGTGATGTAGCCCTGGAAACAGCCGATATTGCTCTGATGGCTGACAAGTTGGAAACATTACCCTTTGCTATTGGGCTAAGTAGGAAGTCAAAGGGAATTATCAAACAAAACCTGTGGATAAGTTTGGGAGTAGTGGCTTTGCTTATTCCAGCAACCATCTTTGGCTTCGCCACTATTGGCATTGCGGTGCTGATTCACGAGGGTTCCACGTTGGTGGTCGTTTTTAATGCTTTACGATTGCTGGCTTATAAGCAATACGATAATTAACCTTTGGATCAAATTGATAAAAAGCCTTTTCAAATATAAATTAGATTGATATGAAGTTAAACACCACCATGCCCAAAAAGCTTAAGCCTTATTTTAAACTAGAGCTGAATGAATATGGCAGGAAATTTAAAGTAGGAGACCTGACGGGTGCCTGGAACCATTTGGAGCGGGCGCATATACTTGGCCAGGCATATCCGTGGCATCACAGCTTCGTGCATTGGAAAATGCTGCTTTTCGGTATTCACATAAAGAATGCTAAGGAGATAGTTGGTCAAATTCCGCGCTTACTCATTGGAGGTGTTAAGTCGTTTGTGGGAAAGATTCCGGTGGGAAACACAGGAGGAGCTAATGTGCCGCCCCTTAAGCCCATGAAAATAGAAGGGGGGTTAAGAACCATATTTAAAAGTGCTGGTATTCATCCGAATACACCATTTCATGAATAAAAGCACATTTAAAATAAGCAAAATGGACTGTCCCGCTGAGGAGCAACTGATCCGCATGAAATTGGAACCTCTCAGTCAGGTAAAGCATCTGGAGTTTGACATTCCGGCACGCAGGCTGGAAGTGTTCCATCAACAGGAAGTACAATCTATACATAAAGCTATCAAGGAGCTAAACCTCAATGATCAACTGGAAGGCACGACGGATGCCGAATTGCCCATGAAGGGGGATGATGCCCATCAACGGAAGATATTATGGTGGGTGCTAGGCATTAATTTCGGGTTTTTTGTAGCCGAAATGACCACCGGGTGGATTTCGAGGTCTATGGGCCTGATAGCCGACTCGCTGGATATGCTGGCAGATTCCATCGTTTATGGTCTAAGTCTTTTTGCGGTAGGAGCGGCTATCTCTCGCAAGAAAAAGGTAGCCAAGATCAGTGGTTATTTTCAGATGGGCTTGGCCCTGCTTGGGTTTTCGGAAGTATTACGCAGATTTTTTACCCAAGGCGAAACGCCGCTGTTCCAGTGGATGATTATTATCTCCCTACTGGCTTTGGCGGGCAACCTTGTTTCCCTATGGCTGATCCAAAAAGCCAAACGTAAGGAAGTTCATATGCAAGCCAGTTGGATTTTTACCAGCAACGATTTGATTGTGAACGGGGGCGTGATTTTGGCGGGGGTGTTCGTCTACCTACTGGATAGTAGGTGGCCTGACCTTTTTGTTGGTGCACTCGTCTTTGGCTTTGTCATGCGGGGGGCCGTACAGATAATAAAAATAGCGAACTAACAGCGGCTTTGGGCACGCGAAGTGTAAGTTCTCTTAAGTGAGCGCCTCAATGGGTTCGTTTAGAACCGGAGGACAACTCTTATCTTATCGCACTAGCACTCATTCGTAGCCCATCATTCTGATTGAACATGAGATTTGGTTGCAACAGGCTTGCTTTCGGTGGTATTGCCGCTAGGGTACATAGAGAGTCTGAAAAGACAAGTGTAGAGGGAGTTTTGTGGACGTTGAATTGTGAACAGGGTTATTGGACCGAACTGGTTCCGAAAATTCGGAAAATTCGCTAGTTGGATGATAAGAGGGTAGAGTCAAGAAAAGGAGGGTATTCTGGGCTTTTATTCGTAACTTATTATCAGGCAGAATCTTACGAGCCATGCTCATCGGTTACGCACGTGTTTCTACAGTTGACCAGCACCTCGACTTGCAGCGGGATGCCTTGCAAAGAGCAGGGTGTCAGAAAATCATTACTGATCAGATGAGTGGTGCACTTGCGCATCGACCGGGCCTGCAACAGCTTAAAGACCTATTGCGGACAGGGTGATACCCTCGTAATCTGGCGACTAGACAGGCTTGGCCGTTCACTCCGCAATCTAATTGAGTGGATGACCTATCTGGAAGGGGAAGGCATTGCGCTGAAGAGTTTGCAGGAGAACATCGATACGTCCACTTCCACCGGTAA
>NZ_FNFO01000023.1 GCF_900100765.1 Catalinimonas alkaloidigena
ATTTCGCTCACTTTTCAAGTAGTACCGCAGCGGTGGAAAGTAGAGCGAACGATTAGCTGGCTCCAATGGCGGGGCCACCCTGGCAGAGAAGGTTGATCAAAGACTACGAAGCTGAGGATTCTAGCAGTCAAGCGTTTGTTTACCTATTCAATATCCAACGCATTGTTAAAAAAATTTAGACAGGGTCTCATGCGATTGCCCAGGATAATCACGACCTTTTTGTTGTAGACAGAAGCAATGTCATTGTCAGGATAACAGTCTTCTTGTAACTGTTTGCCTCGTCGTTCAAAATCCTCCAGTAGCGAAATCGCATTCAGGTTCTCAAATTCCCAGCGTCCGGCATCATCTGAATTGTAACAGAAAGAGTGTACTAAAAAAGTGCCATTTCTCTGAATGAAGAAAATATAGTCGGACGTGTTATCGGAAGGAACATGTTCGTCTATCTCGGTTTCCAGAAATGCCATCGTGTCATCTCCTTCCCGCAGTTGAGAAAAGAGTATTTCTTCCTTGCCCACAATCGTAAATACGTCCTGCAAAGGAATATACACTTCGTAGGTTTTTAGCTTCTTGATTTCTACTTCTTTGGAGTACGTATACCCTGTCACGGTTTTGAGATAAATGCGATACATCCCCGTGCTGGGAAGGTCAAATCCAAACTTTTGATGGTTGAAAGCCCTGGTGAGTCTATTGACTTTGTGAATCCCTTCGCCAGCCACGATGAGTGTATCGTAAAAGCTGGTAGAAATGGTCGAATGAGTCATTTCTATCTCTAGTTCCAGCCGGGCGGTTCTGGCCCAACCGTTTACTGCCAGACAAAAACTTAGACCAAACACGAGGAGACGGAGGAGTGGCTGCATAACGGCAGGCGTTTGTGATGCTGATTTGCGATGCTTACAGTTTGATTTCCAGGTAACGGGTTCCTACGATGGGGTTAACGCGATAAGGTGCTATTTCGTAGAAACCAGCTCGGGTGTAGAGGGCCAGGGCGGTTTGCATGGTCGGCAACGTATCCAGGCGCATGGTGCTGTATCCCAGGGATCTTCCCGCTTCCAGGGCGTGCGCAAGAAGTCGCTTGCCGAGGCCGCGCCCCCGGGTTTCTTGACGCAAATACATCCGTTTGAGTTCGCAAACCGAATCGTCCAGCCTTCGGATGCCCACGCACCCCAGGGGCCTGGCGTCCTCGTACGCTACAAAAAGCACTCCGTGCGGGCGCGCGTATTGACGTTCCAGCGTTGCCAACTCTTCTGTAAAGTGCTGAAAGCCCAGATCCACACCGAGCTGCGCAGCGTATTCCTGAAACAACGTTGCCGCGATCCGGTACGCTTCGGGGTTAGTGGCCTCTTGTATCGTGATCATGCGCGCATCGCAGTGCGGTCGTTAGTTCGCGTATTCGCAGGGGCAGTCTTCGTCGTTGACGTAATACGACTTGTAATTGGTCGCTTTGGGGTCCATGCAGCCCTTCAGGTTGAGGAGTTCGACTTTGCGGAACTGTACCGGATGGCTTTCCGCCTGCAGTGCGATGTAGCCTTCTTTGAGGAGCATGCCGTTTTTGGCGATCCACTCCGCCGCGTTGTCGACGTGTCCTTCTTCCCAGCCGTACCCTGCGTTAACGAAGCCCCCACCGATTTGCGGATGCTGGTACGACAGCACCGTGTCGCCGTCGATGATGTGATGAATCACCGAGTCGCCCAGCACGAGCGCTTCTACCGTGACCCATTGGTCACCGTCATACGTTTTCGACTGCGAGTTGATGCAGTGGTCTTCTACAATGGCGCCGTGCATTTCGACCTGTGTACCGGGCGTGCAGACGTTGGCCGTCGGGCGCGGTTCGCCGTCGCTGAGGCCCCCCAGCATTTGCAACTCGACCGACACGGGAAATTCCTGATCGAACGACAGGCTCGCGGCCGACTGCGAGTGAAGCATGACGCCGCTGTTGCGCACGTTCCATTCGGCACCGCCCGGCGTCTGTTCCCCCACAAAACGGTATTCGAACCGCAGCAGGTAATAGGAGTAGGGCTTCTCGTAATACAGGTGACCGTATTTGGTGCCGAACGAGTCGTACTGATCGTAGGCCACCTTGAGGATGCCGTCTTCCACGCGGAAGGTGTTGCCGAAATTCTCGTTCAGCGGAAATCCTGCGATTTTGATGTCCCAGCCGTCCAGGTTTTCACCGTTGAACAACTGGATCCATTCTTCGTCCGATGTTTGCGCAGCGTCCCCGTCGGAGGCAGGGGTACAGGCGGCAACAAGAGACAACAGGCCCAGCACGGACCATAGACGGAAAGCGAGGGAGCGGTTTTGAGGGAGCAGCGACATGAGGTTAGAGCAACAAATGTGGGTGAAGGGAGACGACCACCCCGGCGTTGTAAATGGGGCCAAGTCGGCAATTTGGCCGCCAATATATCGAATTAAAGCGGAGTGACCGGGACGAATCCCCTACTCGTCAAGGGACTGATCGAGTTGGGCCATCAGTTCCCGACAACTGGCCACGCCCTCTTCCGAAGCGAGCATCTTGAGGCGGAGCGCGCCGCGGACGCTCACGGCAATGTTGTACAGAAGCGGGTTGTCCAGAAAATCGTAATTGCCCCGCTGAAGTTGCGGGTAGTTCAGCTCTCGCACGTAGAAGTCGCCGATGTATTTGCTCGTGATGATCTCCTGCCGTTCGTACTCTTTCCGGATGTGGTCGTACAACAGATAGTGTTCTTCGATGGCGGCACGCAACGAAAACTGATCGATCAGCGAATAGTCGCCCGAATTGATGAGCGTCTGGTAAGTGATGGTTTTCGGGCGGAACTCGATCGAAAGGGGCAACTCAAACACCAGGCGGTAGGCGGTGTCCCGGCCGGGCAGGGTGTGCCCCAGGTGCGGCAGAAGCTGCTCGATCGACCGCATGCGCCGGGCGCACTGCGCAATGTTGTCGTGGAGTTGGAGGCTGTCGCGCTCCAGGTCGCGTTTGAGTTGCGTGAGGTACTGCGCGCGGGCGTGGGCTTCCTGGCGGTGGTCTTTCCAGTTGTTGAGCCAAAACGCGAGCGTGATGCCGACGAGCACAATCAGAATCTCGCCGAGGGCGTAACGCCAGTTAATTTTTTTTAGCATAGAGCGTGAACGACTTAGCCTCAAAATAAACATTCTGACCACACGGCCACACGCCGAATGCGTAACTTTGGTAGAGACGCTACGTTTACCAAGGGCGTTTGACGGGGGGCAGTTGGCGGGAAATGCGCCGTAGTGGCGTCGCAGACAGTACCATCATGAAACAATCTACAGAACAAGGATACATCAAAACCGACTGGGACGAGGGCATCACCACCATCGAGTTCTTCCATCCCCAGAGCAACTCGCTGCCCGGCGCGCTGTTGCAGTCGCTGGCGCAGACGATCCGCGAGGAGGGGCAGCGCGCCCAGACGCACCTGATTGTGTTGCGCTCGGGGGGCGACCGTGCCTTTTGTGCCGGAGCCAGCTTCGACGAACTGCTGACCATCGAGAACCGCGAACAGGGCGTGCGCTTCTTTTCGGGGTTTGCGAACGTAATCAACGCCTGCCGCACCTGTCCCAAGCTCATCGTCGGGCGGGCGCAGGGAAAAGCCGTCGGCGGGGGCGTGGGGCTGCTGGCCGCCACCGACTACTGTTTCGCAACGCAATACGCCGAAATCAAACTGAGCGAACTCACCATCGGCATCGGGCCGTTTGTAGTGGGGCCGGCCATCGAACGCAAAATCGGCGTTTCGGCCTTCAGCCAGCTTTCGCTGCACGCAACCACATTTTTTGAGGCGGCGTGGGCCAAAGAGAAAGGATTGTTCGCGGAAGTGTACGACGAGATTGAGGAGATGGACGACGCACTCGAAGTCTACACCCGCCAACTGGCCGCCTCGAATCCGGCCGCCCTTCAAGGCCTCAAAGCGGTATTCTGGAAAGGAACCGACCATTGGGACACGCTGTTGCGCGACCGCGCCGAACTGAGCGGCGAGCTGGTGCTATCCGACTTCACGCGGGCGGCCATCCGGCGGTTTAAACAGAAGTAGGTCCTTTTTCGGAAGCGTGGCGGCTACTTGCGAGCGTCGATGAGTGCTCGTAGGTGCAGAAAGGGCGCAAGGTGGTCTTGTTCTGTTTCGTCGAGGGGATACCAGTCGATCCAGCTAATACGCATTGCCGTATCGTACTCTCCCAGCAAAGTGTCCAGTAAAATAAACACCGCGTGTTGCATGGGGCCGTTGTCGGGCGTGTAGCCCCGGATGTAAAGTTCCACGCCAATTCCGTCTTCTTCGTCGGCGTACCGAAAGAAAATATCGTTGTACGATACAGAAGTATCTCCAAATTGAATGCGAAGGCCTTCGCCATCGACGCGTTGCCGGAAGGCGTAAATCTGCCAGCCGGGGAGGTCCGGTGCGGCCTGTGCCAGCCGTTCTGCGGCAGGAAAGTACGCCCTGATCCCGTCGGGCGAGATGGCAAACTCCCGGATGCCCGTCGGCCGCAGGGAACTGAATTCAAACGTCAGCTCCGGGCAAACCTGCTGAAGCCGATGGGTTAGGGCTTCGAATAAGTCGTCTCGCCGTTGGGGATCGTCTACCCCTTCATGGTACAAGGCCTGATGGGTCGAAAACCAGTGCCAGAACTTGGCTTCCGGGGTAAGCGATGAGGCATTAGCGCGTGCCATAGACCGGTTGAGGAGACGAAAGGGATGCGTTGAACAGAACCACCAAACTAGCTACTACCCGCCCGAAAAACAAAAGCGACTTCCCCGTTTCCAGGGAAGCCGCCTTCCTGTTTGTATGCTATGCTTAGATCAGAAGCGGTAGAGCGCGACCATGGCAGAATCCTGTTGGTTGGCGGGCAGGCTGATGCCGTCTTCGTGCGTATCGACGAGGAACACATCGCCGCCTTTGGTCAGCGTCTGAATGGCCGCGTAGTTGATCAATTCGTGCGTTTCGGGCGTGGGCCCGTCGGCTTGGGTCGTTTCGAACGATTCGGGATCGATTTTTCCCCAGACTTCTTTGTGGTTGGCCGTGAAGAGCGTGCCGACTTTGCCCATCAGGGCCGACTGCACAATCTCGTACGGATTTTCGGTGGCCTGGTCGGTACCGCCCACTTCCTTGATCTGTTCCAGCGCCTTGGTCCGTTTCTGACTGAACCGCTCTTCCATTACCGTCAGGCTTTTCTGGTGCAGTTCCTTCTCGCTCCAGTCGTCGGGGTTACCGTCGATGTGCCGATCCTTAATCAGGTGGTCGTAGTGGCAGGCGTTGCGGAAAATCGCGTACTCGAACTCCACCCCGGCAAACAGCAGGGGCAACGGCTGCGTGCGGTTCAGTTGCGTCTCCAGCGGGCGACATACGTCGTGGAAAAACCGTTCGATGTCGATCTTGTACGTATCCTTACCACCGCCCTGGCCGTGGAACATGGCGCCTTCGCGTCGGGCCGAGCCGCCCTGGGCCGTGCTGCCGCCGCGCCACTGCAACGACTCTTCGGGCTCTTCGTACTGTTCGGCCTCGGCGCGGCTGGTCGGAATGTCGCCGTCCATCGGGACCGGCTGAATGTCGTACGGAGTGGCTTCAAACAGGCGGACCTTGTTTTGACTGACGGCCAGAATGTAGTAGTGCGCTTTGCGGTTGAGCAGCGACGCCAGCGGCACAATGTAGCCGGACGCATCGACCACGACGCGCTCCTGCACCGCTACCGGCAGCGAGTGCGTCACGAACAGATCCTGCCCCAGAAACAACGCCAGTCCGGCTTCGCGGTGCCGCCAGAAATCGTCGTCGTCGAGCAGTTGTTCGGCGGGCGCAAACACCGCCTCCGTCTGCTCTTCGGTCAGGTCATAGCCCGACGCCTCCAGCGTTTGGCGCGCCTGCTTCAGCAGGTTTTTGAACTGTTTCTGGTCCTGTTGTTCCAGTACTTCGTGCCCGCTGCGGTGGGTGGGCAGGTAAATCGAAATGATGGGAGCATGATCGGCGGCCATCAGCCGGTCCAGATCTTCCCGGGTTATGGTATCTTTCATAGGGTGTTGCATTAAAAACCTTGTCTTTTTACCTACGAAAGCTTCTCCCGAAGGGTTAATCCATAAAAAAAGCCCCGCATCGGGGTGGATGCAGGGCCGAACAGGTTGCTTTAAACGTGCGGGTTGAAAGAGAACCGTGCGGTGGCGACGGATCGTTCAGACCAGGAACAACGTTCGCTGGGCCATTTCCTTTAGCTGCGGTACATGTTGCAAGCAATAGTAGTTCTCCCACGACTTGGTCAGTCCGCGGGTATAACTCAGGTCTTGCTGGTCTGCATGGGCAATTTTCAGTACGCTCATGGGGCCTTTTTGCTTTTTCATGGCGATCATATGACCTATAGTTTAGAGAAGAGATAGTGGAATCTCCGCGCGATTCCGCGTTGTTAACGAACGCTTCCGAAGCGGTAGTATACAAGGCTAAAAGTATTCGCTGGGGCGCTGATGCCCTTCGGAGGGGAGACAGAGCATGAAAAAAGAGGGTTGAATGGCAAAATTGCCCGGAAGAATCGGCGGAATTGTAGAGCGGGATATTGGTTTTTCGCGGAAACATTTTATAATGAATTCATTCCGCATACCACCATGAAAAACATCCTTGTACCCACCGATTTTTCCGAACTGGCTTACGATGCCCTTTCCGTGGCCGGTTATCTGGCGGGCCCCAGCCAAGCCCACGTGTATTTGTTGAATGTGATCGAGCCGGTAGGGGCCGCTGTCGGCTCGGGCATCGGCGGTGCGCACGACGACGGCATGCACCAGGTCTACATGATCAAACTGATTGAGCAGACCCAGCGCGACCTGGTCGAGCTGGCCGAAGATCCGCGTTTTGCGAACATCTACCTGACGCCCAAGGTGCTGATGGGGCGGGTGTTTGAGCGCATCGACCGGATGGTGGAAGACCATCAGATGGACCTGGTGGTGATGGGCACGGCGGGGCTGTCGGGCTTCGACGAACTCATGCTGGGATCGACGACCGAAAAAGTGGTGCGTCGTGTCAACTGCCCTGTTCTGGCGGTACACGACCTCGGCGACGCGGATTTTAAGCTGGAATCGGTTGTGCTGGCAACCGACGGTCACGAAGATGCTACCCGGCTGGTGGCGGTGGTAAAACAACTCCAGGCGCAGTTCCATTTTCACATCCATCTGCTGACGGTCATCACGCCGCTCCACTTCCTTTCCACCAAAGTGGGCGAAGAGCACCTCAAGGCGTTTGTGGAGCAGCACCAACTGGAAAACACTACCTTGCACCTGTACAGCGACGTGAGCGAAGAGAAAGGCATCCTGAGCTTCGCCCGCGAAGTGGAGGCCGATCTGATTGCCCTGGTGACGCATCACCGTCGGGGGCTGATGCACTTTTTCCGCGGCAGCCTCGGCGAAGATATTGTGAACCATGCCATTCGGCCGGTGCTGACCGTGCGTATTTAATTGATCCGTTTGTTGATTTCGACCTCGTTACGTACCGAACGTTTGCTGCTGCGTCGCTACCGTGAAGGCGACGGAGAGATGTTTTTCGAGCTGATCCGGCGCGAACGCACGCGCCTGGCCGAAAGCTTTCCGGTAACGGTCAGCCAAGCCCCCGATTTGCGGAGCGCCGAAGAGCACATTCAGCACCTGGCGGCGCAGTGGTACCTGCGCAAAACGTACGCGTTTGCGTTGCTGGCCCCCGACACGCAACAGTACCTCGGCTACCTGGCCATCAAAAACCTGAACTGGTTTCACCAGCACGGCGAACTGGCCTATTTCCTGGCCGCCCACGCCGAAGGGCAGGGGCTGATGCGCGAAGCGATCGGCCGGGTGGTGGGCTTTGCCTGGGACGAACTGAAGCTGAACCGGCTCTACATCCGCGCGTTTGTGCACAACGAACGAAGTCGACACCTGGCGCTGGCCTGCGGGTTTCAGGAAGAAGGCGTGTTGAAAGAGGAGTTTCGCCTGCCCGATGGGCGCTACACCGACGTGGCCTGTTATGGCCTGACCCGTCAGCAGTTCGAGGCGTCAAGGTAGAGGGGGCAATTGGGTGATTGAGCGGGAACGGAGGCTTTCCTTCGTATCTTCTGCCCGGCTCCTGCCGTATCAAGGGCTGAGCCTGAACCGCGCTACCCCTCGTGCGGCGACCAGGACAGTGAGCCATGAGAATCCGCATTATCCCCTTTTTCTTCCTGCTTTGTGTGAGTCTGTCGGGCGTGCAGGCCCAAAAGACGAACTTCGTTAAACGCTACTGGAACCGGCTGGTAAACGACACCAGCGATATTTCCAAACCACAGTTTCTGGTTTATCCCACGCTGGCCTATGCGCCCGAAACGAGCTGGGAATTCGGCCTGAGCAGCCTTTACGTCTACTACGCGAAGCGCGACACCACCAACCGCCTCAGCGAAATCAACGGCTTTACGTTCTACACCCTGGAAAATCAGTACGGCCTCTGGTTCGACCACGCACTGTATTCCGATCAGAACCGCTGGTTTTTTCTGGGACGCTGGCGGCTGCAAAGCTTCCCGCTGCTGTACTACGGCATCGGGTCCGATTCGCCCGAAGAGCACGTGGCCCAGATCAACGGCAACCAGATTCAACTGAAAGAGCGGGTATTGCACAACCTCACCGGGCCGCTGTATGCGGGCATCGAACTGGATTACCAGCGCTTGAGTTCCGTCGAATTCGTGCCCCGCGAAACCGACGCGGTTGACGTGCCCCCGGGCGGGCGGGGGTCGGCCAACCTGGCGTTCGGCATGGGGCTGATCTACGACAACCGGCACAACGTGCTGAACGTGCGCGACGGGCTTTTCTCCGAGCTGGCGTTTTTGCGGTACGACGACGCCTGGGGAAGCGATTTTTCCTTTACTTCCATCGTATCCGACACCCGCCTGTACCGCCCCATGAACGAGCGCGACGTGCTGGCCGCGCAGGTATTGGGGCAGTTCAATACGGGCCGGACGCCCTTCAACCAGTTGGCCCTGATGGGGGGCGAGAGCATCATGCGTGGGTACTACCTGGGGCGTTTCCGTGACAACAACCAGGTGGCTGCACAGGTCGAATACCGCTTTTTGCCGCTGCCGCTCGGCTTCACCAACCGGTTGGGAGCCGCGGCCTTCGCCGGTACGGGCGCGGTGTTCAACCGCCTGTCGACTCTCTCACACAACGATTTCGTCTGGTCGGCCGGGGGCGGGCTCCGTTTCCTCCTCTTTCCGAAAAAAGACATTTTCACCCGCCTCGACGTCGCCTTCACGCAGGAAGGCCCCGGGTTCTACATCTTCATCGGCGAAGCCTTCTGAATGCTCAGCCGTGTTCGGCTCCTCTTTGAAAACGCGGGGGCCTGCATCAACGAAGCGCCAGCGCCGGTAATCAGGCAAAATCGCTTACGCGAATGCAAAGTTGCCTAATTCCGCTTCGGCCTTTACCTTTCAGCATTGATACTTTTCTCCTCGCCTTTACCTATGCTGAAACGTTACTTTTTCTTGCTCAGCCTGTTGGTCTGTTCCGGCCTCATGGCCCAGGTCACCCGTCCCCGCAACGGCGTCTGGGACGAACGCACCGGCTCCTACGCCTTTACCAATGCTACCTTGTTTACCGACTACCAGACGCGCATCGACGGTGCCACGTTGGTGATTCGCGACGGGAAAGTGGTGGCGGCCGGAGCTAACGTAGCCGTACCCCCGGGCGCGGCGGTGATCGACCTCGCCGGGCGCTTCGTGTACCCGGGCCTGATCGACGTGTACACCGACTACGGCATGCCGCAACTGGAGGGCAACGCGGGTGGCGGCCGCCGACGCCGGAGCGGAGGACCGCAGATGGAATCTGAAAAAGAGGGCGTTTACTCGTGGAACCAGGCGGTGCATCCGGAAGACGAAGCCGTCGAGCTGTTCAAGACCAACACCAAACAAGCCGACGAACTCCGGAAACTGGGCTTTGGGGCCGTGCTCACGTTTCCGCACGACGGCATCGCCCGCGGCTCGGCGCTGCTGGTGAATCTGGCGGAGCCTTCGACCGGCAACCCGACCGAAACCATCCTGAAAGCGCGCGCCGCGGCCGCGTATTCCTTCAACAAAGGCTCTTCGACGCAAGACTACCCGAGTTCGCTCATGGGCTCGATTGCGCTGTTGCGCCAGACGTATTACGACGCCCAGTGGTACGCCAACGCCACCGACAAAGAGCCGAACCTTTCGCTCGATGCCTGGCTCCGGCAGCAGGCGTTGCCGCAGGTGTTTGAAACCGACAACAAACTGGACCTGCTGCGTGCCGACAACGTAGGCGACGAATTTGGTGTGCAGTACATCATCAAAACCGCGGGAGACGAGTACCAGCGCCTCGACGCCATCAAAGCAACGGGCGCTTCGCTAATCGTGCCGCTCGAGTTTCCGAAGCCTTACGACGTGGAAGATCCGTTCGACGCCAGCCTGGTGACCAACGAGCAGATGAAGCACTGGGAAATGGCCCCGGCCAATGCGGCGTGGCTGGCCCGCGAGGGGCTGACCTTTGCGCTGACCACGGCCGACCTGAAAGAAAAGAAAGCGTTTACGGGCAACCTGAAAAAGGCCATGCAGTACGGCCTCTCGTTCCGCGATGCGCTGCGGGCCCTGACCGAAACGCCCGCGCGTCTACTCGGCGTAGAAGACCAGCTCGGCAGCCTGCGTCCCGGGTGGCAGGCCAACTTCCTGATTGCGTCCGACAGCCTGTTCAAAGACGAAACGGTGTTGTACGAAAACTGGATCGGCGGTGCGCGCTACGTCCTGACCCCGATGCAGGCCGATCTGCGCGGCACGTACCAGTTGCAGGTGGGCAACGGCCCTTCGCTGAAGCTGGAAATTACCGGACAACCCGATAAAGCCAAGGCGCAGGTGTACCTCGACACGACCAAAACCGCCACCACCCTGCAAGCCGAGGGCGAACTGGTGACGATGAGCTTTGTGCCCGTCCGCAAGGGCAAAAAGCGTGTGAGCCTCTCGGGCTGGCGCGAAGAGCAGAACCTGATGGGCGAAGGCACCGATACCTCGGGCACCCCGGTGAAATGGCGCGCCACCTACACCGGACCTGCGCCGGCCGATACGACGCGACCCGCCAACCGCAAAGCGCCGGAGGTGCCCGAAATGGGCGAGCTGGTTTATCCCTTCATGGCGTACGGGTGGGATACGTTGCCCACGGCCGAAACCGTGCTGATCCGCAACGCGACGGTCTGGACCAACGAAGCCGACGGCGTCCTGGAAACGACCGACGTGCTGGTACGCAACGGAAAAATTGCGGCGGTCGGCCAAGGACTGTCGGCAACGGGCGCAACGGTGGTCGACGGGACAGGCAAGCACCTCACCAGCGGCATCATCGACGAACACTCGCACATCGCCATCAGCCGGGGCGTTAACGAAGGCACCCACGCCGTCACCGCCGAAGTGCGCGTCGGCGACGTGGTCAACTCCGAAGACATCAACATCTACCGCCAACTGGCAGGTGGCGTCACGGCCGCACAACTTTTGCACGGCTCGGCCAACCCCATCGGCGGTCAGTCCGAACTGGTCAAGCTGCGCTGGGGCCGCCTCCCCGAAGAACTCAAAATCGAAGGCGCCGACGAGTACATCAAATTCGCGCTGGGCGAGAACGTGAAGCAGTCGAACTGGGGCGATGCCAACCGCGTCCGTTTCCCGCAAACGCGCATGGGCGTGGAGCAGGTCTACGTCGACGCGTTTCAGCGCGCCAAAGAGTACGACCGCGCCTGGAAGAACTACAACGGCCTTTCGCGCCGCCAGCGAGCCAATGCAAAAGCGCCCCACCGCGACTTGCAACTGGAAGCTTTGGCCGAAATCCTGAACGACGCGCGGTTCATCACCTGTCACTCGTACATACAGTCGGAAATCAACATGTTGCTGCACGTCGCCGACACGATGGGCTTCAAAGTCAACACGTTTACGCACATCCTGGAAGGCTACAAAGTGGCCGATAAAATGAAAGCGCACGGGGCTGGCGCGGGCACTTTCTCCGACTGGTGGGCCTACAAATACGAGGTGATCGGTGCGATTCCGTACAACGCTGCCATCATGGACAAAGTCGGTGTGGTGACGGCCATCAACTCCGACGACGCCGAAATGGCGCGCCGCCTGAACCAGGAAGCGGCCAAAACCATCAAATACGGTGGATTGAGCGAGGAAGAAGCCTGGAAAACGGTGACCTTGAACCCGGCCAAACTCCTCCACCTCGACGACCGCATGGGCAGCATTAAAGTGGGCAAAGACGCCGACCTGGTCCTCTGGTCCGATCACCCGCTATCGATCTACGCCAAGCCCGAGCAAACGTACGTAGACGGCATCCTCTACTTCGACCTGGCGCGCGACCGGCAGATGCGGGAAGAGATGCAACAGGAACGCCAGCGCATCATCCAGAAAATGCTCCAGGCCAAAGGCAGCGGCGAAAAAGGCCAGCAACCCCGCCCGTCGCGCAACGGCACCTGGGATTGCGAAGTGATCCTCGACATCTGGGCCATCGACGGCGAGTAGTCATCTTAAGCCCCTCAAAAGCAAAGGCGCAGTCTCTCGCGAGGCTGCGCCTTTTTGATTTTAGCGGTTTTAGGTGTGGCAGTATTTTTGAGCGAGCCTCCTCGCTACAATTCGCTCGTATGCGGCAAGTTTAGCGGCGCAGCCGCGTAACTTGTGGTGCTACCTACTGCGCGTTTTCAACGCGCGCAAGGGAACGCTTACAGGTTTTTCCCGTAAGCCTGCGCGGTTTGACCAAAACTTAACGTAGGTGACTCAACATTTAACGTAGGAGGGTTTCTGACGACTTCATCAAGAGCTGACAAAGTAAAAACTTTCCGCGAATAGCTTCTACATATGCAGCGTCAGAATTGTGCCGCAGGCAGCACTTAACCTGGAGCCTTGCCTCTCCCGCGTATTTTGGGCAATTTGGGGATTTCCAATTTCCATCACATCCTCATGCAAAACAACCGCCGTCGCTTTCTGAAACAGGCCGCTCAGGCATCGCTCGGATTGGGCGCCCTCGCTTCGCTGCCCCTTTCTTCTTTTTCTATGGCTCGTCCGCAGGAACTTTTCTTCGACATTTCCCTGGCCGAATGGTCGCTGCACAAGGCGCTGTTCGCCGGAAAAATGACCAACCTCGACTTTCCGGCCAAGGCCAAACAGTCGTTCGACATCAGTGCCGTAGAGTACGTCAGCGTCTTTTTCGACAAGAAAGAGAAGGAGCAATCGTACCTGCGCGACCTGAAAAAGCGGTGCGATGACCTCGGGGTGCGCAGCGTGCTGATTATGGTCGACCGTGAAGGCTATCTGGCTGACCGTGACAAAGCCAAACGGATGGAAGCGGTGCAGAACCACCACAAGTGGGTCGATGCCGCCAAGTTTCTGGGCTGTCATTCGATTCGGGTCAATGCCCACGGCGAAGGCACCGCCGACGAAGTAAAGCAGGCGGCCGTGGAAGGCCTCGGGACGCTCGCGGAATACGGCGCGAAAAACGGCATCAACATCATCGTGGAAAACCACGGCGGCTATTCGTCGAACGGGGCGTGGCTGGCCGACGTGATGAAACAGGTCAACAACCCGAACTGTGGCACCCTGCCCGACTTCGGCAACTTCCGCCTGAGCGAGACCGAAGAGTACGACAAGTACAAGGGCGTGAAGGAGATGATGCCCTACGCGAAAGGCGTCAGCGCCAAAGCGTATGAGTTCGACGCAAACGGCAACGAACCAAAAATAGACTTCCGGAAGATGATGCAGCTCGTAAAAGACGCGGGTTATACCGGCTACGTCGGCATCGAATACGAAGGGAGCCAGCTGTCTGAAGAGGCGGGCATCCGGGCTACCAAGCAGTTGCTGGAAAAGGTCGGCGCGGAACTGAGCTAACGGAAGGTAAGCTTCTCAAAAAAACAACCGGCCCTGTCCGGTAGCAATGGAGTGTCGGGATGACACTAAAAAAGCTCCCTCTAAAAGAAGGAGCTTTTTTGTTTTCTTTTAGTGACGCTTAGGCCTGGGTAGCTTGCAGAAGGGGGATCAGGTGGCTGTGTCCGTTGGCGCGGGCAATGCTCAGGGCCGTATTGCCTTTCGCATCCTGGAGTGTCGGGTCAGCCCCGTACTGCAACAGCAGCTCAATCAATTCTTGTTGCGCAAACATGGCGGCCATCATCAGCGGGGTCGCGCCGGCCGCGCTGCGGGCATTCGGATTGGCGTTGTGGGTGAGTAGCGTCTGCGCGATGCCGACGTAGCCTTTAAAGGCCGTGCCCATCAGCGGCGTGTTGCCATTGCGGTCGGGCGAATCGGGATCGGCTCCGTGCTGGAGGAGGAGTTCCACCATGGGGCGCTGGTCATTGTAAGCCGCCAGCATCAGCAGCGAAAAGCCGCGCTCGTCGTACAGGTTGGCATCGAGGCCGGCTTTCAGGAAAAACTCCATCACCTCGGTGTCGCCACGGCGCACAATCTCGTGATAGTCAACGTTTTTAGGATCTGTCATACTCGTAATTAGGTAAGGGGTACGCCCGCGCTGCAAACGGCGGAGGTACCCAGGTCATCGGTGGATAAAGGCGAAGAACGGCGGCTTTGTCGGCACATCGGGTGCGCCGGCCGCCACTGTACAGTTGCGTACGCGATGTAAAGTAGAAGAAATGGCGTAATCGGTAAAATCGATATTATAGATTATACTATAGCCTGCGACTATATTAACGCTTGGAATAGGATTCTGCCTAACCTAGTGAGAAGGGATGCTTGTTTTGTGATTTACCATTTGAGCAGTATGTTGACGTGCTAATTTGTATGGGTAACGAATAGACTATGGAAGAAGCTGGATTAAAGCGCACCCTCGGCCCCGTCCTGTTGTGGGGCATGGGGGTAGGGCTGGTCATCTCAGGGATGTATTTCGGCTGGAACCTCGGCCTCGCGGAAGGCGGCACTGGTGGATTGGCCGTCGCGACGGGGTTCATCGCGCTGATGTACGTCACTTTTACCTTCAGCTACGTCGAACTGGCCTGCGCCATTCCGAAAGCCGGGGGCGCGTTCGACTACGCCGACCGGGCACTGGGGCGGGAGATGGGTTTTCTGGGGGGCATGGCGCAACTGATCGAATTCGTATTCGCGCCGCCCGCCATTGCCGCCGCCATCGGCGCGTATTTTCACCTCTACTTTCCGGCCCTGCCGACGCTGGGCATCGCCATCGTGGCGTACGTGCTCTTTACACTCCTCAACATTTCGGGTGTAAAGACGGCGACGCAATTCGAACTGGTGGTGACCGTGCTGGCCGTGGTCGAACTGCTGATTTTCGCGGGCGTCACCCTCCCCGAATTCCAAGCTGAAAACCTCATGCTGAATGCCTGGCCGAACGGCTGGGCGGGTGTTTTTCCGGCGATTCCGTTTGCGGTCTGGTTTTTCCTGGCCATCGAGGGCGTCGCCAACCTGGCGGAAGAGACGGTCAACCCGCAGCGCAATGTGTTGCTGGGCTTTGGCTCGGCGATCCTGACGCTCGTGGCGCTGTGTGTCTTGACCTTCGTATCGTCGGTGGGCGTCGCGGGGTGGGAAGCGATCGTCTATGCCCCGGAAAGCGGTGAACCCTCCGATTCGCCCCTGCCGCTGGCGCTTTCGCATGTGGTGGGCGACAGCAACTGGCTGTACCATCTGCTCATCACCATCGGGTTGCTGGGGCTGGTGGCTTCGTTCCACGGGATTATCCTGGCCGCGGGCCGAGCGACGTTCGAGTTCGGACGCGTGGGTTACCTGCCGCGTGCGTTGGGCCGCATTCACCCGCGTTTCCGCACCCCGGCCCATGCGCTGCTCGTCAACATGGGGATCGGCATCGTCGCGCTGCTGACGGGCCGTACCGGCGAGATCATCACGCTGGCAGGCTTCGGGGCGCTTACGCTGTACTTCATTTCGATGGTCAGCCTGTTCCGGCTCCGTCGCCGCGAACCTAGGCTGGAGCGTCCGTTTCGCGTGCCGTTCTATCCCTGGTTTCCGGCCATCGCGCTGGTCATTTCCGCCGTCGCCCTCGTGGCCATGATCGTCTACAACCTCGGGATCGCCGCCGTTTACTTCGCCCTCCTGGCCCTCGCTTACGGCTACTTCCACTTCTTCGTCAAATCCAAGACGATCGAGGAGCGGGTCGGAGTGGAATAAAAATCATTCTTCACGATTTGTCCTCTCCTCTCAAACATGTACTGCCACGGTGGCCACGACCCGGCTCGAACGAATCGGTCCGCCGATGCGGTGAGAGATCTTGTTCCAGAAGCCAGAAGATTTCTCGCGAATGCTCGAAATGACAAAAGGGGTTATAAAAGAATACGATGGAGGATAGCAATTTTTCAGTTAAACAGCAGCTTTGGCGAAAGCAATTGGACGAAGGGCGCAGTCGCTTGTTGTCATTTGCCTTCCTGTCTTTCCTGGTGGCTTTAATATTTCTATTCTTCTTATTTACGCTCCATACGCCACCCCACTTTCTCCTTTATACCGTCACTGGACTGGTCTATCTCGTTTTTTATAAGGTGTGGGCCCGCTTTCCTGCTGTGGTGCTGGTCGCCTCAAGCCTATTCTATCTGCTCCATACCTATTTAGAATTTCGTCTGGATTTGAATTTTGAATTTCTAAGGGCGTATGGCCTGGAAGCGCATGCCACTTCGGCGCGTGCCACCAGCCTAACGCTCGTGCTACTAGATGCCGTACGATTGCTGTACCCATACCTTCGAGTGGCATTAGTGGTGATCCTGCTCGTGGGGTGGATTCCCTATTTGAAACTCAAAAAAGGGTAGTACTTGCTACACATTGATGGCTGATGTTACAGACGCTTGTAATTCTTGGTGCTCCCCTGTCATCGCCCGGCTCGACCATCGGGAGAGATCTTGTTCCAAAATCAGAAGATTTCTCACTTTTGTTCGAAATGACATAGAAGATGGGTGCAAGGGGGGCATCCTGCCAAGGATCTGTACACCTCTGGCGCCGAGTGCCCCTTCCTGCCAAATTCTGGGTACCTTCCGCGGAAACCACCTCTCCCCATGCTGTACACCACCCTCCGCCTGGCGTTACGTCACCTCTTCCGGCAGAAAGTTTATTCCGTCGTGATTCTGCTGAGCCTGATCCTTGGCTTTTCGTTCGCGCATCTGCTGACCGCCTTCGTGGTGCGGGAACTGAACACGGATGCCTTCTTCTCGCAACAAGACTGTCTCTACCGGCTACACAGCAGCGATCCGTTCGGGAGTGACCGGTCCATTTCGTTCATCACCGACGAGACTTCGCAGTATGTGGCGGAGCGGTTTCCGGAAGTCGAGGCGCTGTGTCGGGTGACAGAACTGAACCGGAGCGGCGTGACGGTGCGGACGCAGCACGCTTCTTTTCCGGAGCGGCAGGTGTTGCAGGCGGACCCTATGTTTTTTCGCCTGTTCGATTACCCGTTCCGGGAGGGGAGTGCGGTGCAGGCGCTCCGGCCGCAGACCGTGGTGCTGACGGAAGCTACGGCGCAGGCCTTGTTTGGCGACCGGCGGGCCGTCGGGGAGTCGCTCACCATTCAACTCGATACAGCAGAGCGGCTATTTACGGTGGCGGGCGTGTTGGCTACCCCGGCGGAGAACAGTCATTTGCAGTTCGAGGCCGTGGTGCCCTACGACGCATTTCCACCCCAGGCAGGCGGCGCATCGGCGTATGTGCTGCTCCAACCCGGTACGGCACCGGAGACGCTGGCAGCCCACATCAATGCGGATGCGGCGCGACCGAGTCTGATCGGACCCGGCGGGGCGGAGTATGCGCTGGAGCCGCTGTCGGAGGTGTATTTCGATCAGGACAATGCGAAAGGCTTCACGCAGGTGCGGAACCGCTGGCTGGTTACATTGGGCTGGATCGTGACGTGTCTGATGCTCTTCATCGCCAGTTTCAATTTCATCAACCTGTTTTCCGTCTCGCTGCTGGAACGGCAGAAGGAGTTCGGCATCAAAAAAGTGCTGGGCGCATCGGGCGGCGCGATCCGGAGCGGGGCCGGGGTCGAGGTGGCGCTGTATCTGGGCATCGCACTGGTGCTGTCGAGTGTGCTGACCTATAGCCTGTTGCCGTACTTCAATGACATCTTCGCCGCTTCACTCGACGTACGCTACCTGGGCGACGGGAAAGTAGTGGGCGGCTTCGGCTTGCTGATTCTGGTGCTGGGGGGAGCGGTGACGTGGGTGTTGTCGCGGTACCTCGCCCGCATCCGACCCGTGGATCTGCTGCGGCGGGCGTCGCAGGCGCGGTGGCGCTTCAATCGGGTGTTCTTCACGGTGCAGTTCGTTATTTCCCTCGCCTTGCTGATCTGCACCGCCATCTTCATCAAGCAGACGCAGTACATCCAGCACAAGCCGCTGGGTTTCAACCGCAACCTGATCGAATTGCGTCCCGCCACACCGGAACAGGCCGGGAAGCTGCCGGTCCTGAAACAGGAACTGGCGCAGGAGCCGCTCGTGCAGCACGCGAGTCTGGCGAGTGGCAATCCCATCTCGGGCAACATGGTGATCCGCTACGAATTGCCCGACGGCGAACTCTACACGCCCTATGCCCTGAGCGGCGACGAGCAACTGTTGGTCACGCTGGGCCTGACGTTGGTAACGGGACGCAACATAGGGCCGGGCGAACCGAACGGAAAGCTGGTCAATGAGAAATTTGTGCGGTATTTTCATCTCGACGATCCCATCGGGGCACCGGTGCCGGGCGCGCCGGACGAAACCATTATCGGCGTGGTCCGTGATTTCAACAGTGTCTCCCTCAAACAGGAAATCCCGCTCTACCTCATCGGGTACAACCCGACGCCCGGCCGTCTCCTGATCGATTTCAGCGGCGCCGAACTGGCCACCGTGCTGCCGCGGCTGGAGCGCGCCTGGAACGAGGTTTATCCCGATCAGCCGTTCGATTATGCGTTGCTCAACGAAGAACTGCTGACCAAACACCGGGAGGATTTCTTTCTCTACCGCCTCGTCGTCGCCTTTGCGGTGGGCAGCATGGCGATCACCTGCTTCGGGCTGTTTGCGCTGGCCTGGGGCACCGCCCGCCGGAAAACGAAAGAAATCGCCATTCGCAAGAGCCTGGGAGCGTCGGCCGGCAGCATCTTCACCCTCCTGACTTGGGAGTTCTCGCGCTGGATCGTCCTCGCCTTCGGGCTGGCCGCCCCGCTGGCCTACTTCCTGATGCAGCGCTGGCTCGACCATTTCGTCTACAAAACCGACCTCAGCGGCTGGATCTTTGTCGCTTCCGGGGCCGTGGCGCTGGGCATTGCCCTGTTGACCGTCAGCGCCCAAACCCTGCGCGCCGCCCGCGCCAATCCGGTCGATTCGTTGCGGTACGAGTAACGCCTAAATCTCTGAGCATGTTGAAAACATTCTTTCTTTGGTGGCTGACCCTCCTGTGGGTACTGGTGGGTGGATGCACATCTACACCCGACCAATCCTCTTCTCAAAACCGACTTGCCAATCTGGCTAATGTCATTACCAACGGGTTTATCAGGCAAAAGAGCTTTGCCTACTTTTCTTCCAAGGACAGTTGCTTCTTTGTGAATTACTATCAGTCACAGGATTACTGGCGGGAAATGGGTCACAGCTTTGACCGCATGAAAACGCCCAATGCTAATTACCAGTATTTTCATCATTATTACCCCATCGGCTACGATTTTACGCTCGTTTCATTTGATCGTCAACCGGATAGTCTCTACTTCTATGGATTGAATGATTTTCAGTTCCTACGCCGCTACGCACTTGCAAACCACGAATGGATAGTGGACTCAACATCAATGCGTATGATGGACAGGGCAAAAGATCCTGAGTTCCGACTCATCGACCTAAGCCAGGAAGGAAATGTGGCATTTCTCAACACTACGTTGCTTCCTGCGGCAGGATTTACGCCCAGGGGACTTTACGATGAAAGCCAGATCTATGACAGACTCTACGCGCTAGCTGCCTTGGTGTACAATTTATACCGTGAGCCTGGTTATGCCTATAACTCCTTTCTGCGTGATATTGGAGGAAGCTATGCGTTGAAGATGCGGCTAAAAGAGTTGAAAGCCGAGGCCTTTCCAAACGACACGCTTTCTGATGCAGAAGTGCAACTGATCGATTCGCTGACCAATCTCCGCGGACCCGACAGGGAGCCTCCTTACACGGACACTTATTTTTATGAGGCCACTAATGGTGTTTTCGTGTTTACGTGTTTACGTATCGGTATAATGAAATGACAGGAGGGTTCAGCGTATCCGTCCATGTTATTCCCAAACTTAAAATGGATTTTGAGTTTGCATACGACATCTACCTGGGTGATCGGTATCCGGCATGTGTAGAATTACCTGAGCGCTAAATATTTTTTACCTCTCCATGCTTCTCTAAAAAAATCTTGGTGGTCGTTGGCAGTAATCTGTGAAGAAACCAAATGACCTTTGACCAGAGAAAATTGGTTTTCAGAAACGTCGGGCGGGGGGCTTCGTCTACTTATCTTAAGACCCTGTCCAAAAATTGCTTAAGGACTGAAGACAAGCAAGGGAACCAGTATAAGTTAGCAGGTAAATCTCGCCAAAGATGTATCCTACCGACC
>NZ_FNFO01000024.1 GCF_900100765.1 Catalinimonas alkaloidigena
GGGTACAAAACGCCGGTCTGGCAGCGCTTCAACAGCGAGGACATGATCGAATTGCGGTCTGACGGGCGGACGTCTCTCAGCCTGACCTATAATTTTTAATGTCATCGAACCTTTCGCCTTTCACCCATGCCTACCCTACAAAAACTCTGCTCCCCGCTGGCCCTGTTGCTCGTTCTGTGGGCCTGCGAAAAAGATTCGGGGGAAACGCCGCAGCCCCTTCCTTCCACCGGCACCGTGCGCCTGACCTTCGATCTGATGGCCGGGGAAAAACCCCTGACGTTGAACTCGCCTTTCCTTACGAAGGCGGAGGACACCGTTTCGATCCGGAAATTCAAGTACTACGTCAGCAACGTCAAGGTGCGGAACCAGCAGACGGGCGACTTTTATCAGGTGCCCGACAGCTACTACTTGATTACCGCTCCCGACCTGGCTGCAACACAGATTGTGACGCTAGTGGGCGTCCCTGTCGGTACGTACGATCAACTGGAGTTAGCCATTGGCGTTGATAATGGCCACAATACCTCCATCGATCAGGTGGGCGACCTGGACCCGGCCAACGATATGGCCTGGAATTGGCATACGGGCTATAAGTTCTTGTTACTCGAGGGAATCTATAGCGGCGACACAGCCCGCAACCGTCCGGTGACCTACCACATCGGCAGTGATCTGAATTATCGCATTCTGACGTTTTCATTGCGGGACTTAGACTTGCCGGCGCTGCTGGTAGCAACCCAGGATACGGTGACCGTGGTGATGGAAACCAACGTGCTGGAGGTATTCGAAACGCCACATCTGATCGACCTGGATACGCTCAACTTCGCTATGTTCGAGCCCGTTACGTCTGGCCAGATTGCCGATAATTACGCTGATGGAATGCTGCGCGTTCGCGCCGTCGAAAATCGACCTTAATCTTTATTTCTAGCAGGATGGTCCCAATAAGCCGGGGCCGTTCCGCGCTCCTCTCTTATGAAAAAATCTGTTTTCGTTGTTATGCTACTTGCTCTTGTGCTGGTGTGGGCGCGGTGTCATTCTACCGAATCGCACGATGGCACATCCAAAGAACTGGACCAGGTGCGCCACGAGGTCGCCGTTATTCACGATACCGCGATGGCCCGGATGGGACGGATGATGCAACTCCAGAAAGCGTTGGCGCCGCGTCTGGATACCATTGCTTCACTCGACGCCTCGCGCGCACAGGAAGTGCAGGACGCCATCCGGCAGCTAGCCGCTGCCGATGAGGCGATGCGGGGGTGGATGCGCACTTTGCGAGTGCCTCTGACGGAAGAAGCTGCCACGCTGCACCAGGGACATGGCATGGCCAGCGATACCATGGGTGTCGCCGAGCAAGTGAAGTACCTCCGGGAAGCGAAAGCAAACATGCAGGCGATCGACAAGCAGATGCGCCAAGCTATCCGCTCGGCTGAGCAACAGTTGGACTAATGTTGGATCAATACAGCATTCCCTTTGACGTGGATGATGTATTTCCTTATCGTAGTCTAGCGAATAGCGTAGTCGTTTTTATGATATCTTTCTACATCACTCTGATGCAAAGTGAATAAAAGAGATACTTGCATTCTAGCTTCTTGAAGAGTTCATGAGAAGCTTCTATGGATGCAAGAATTAAGGCCCTGATGAAACTTTTGCGAGCTCGCGACCAAGGAGGAGCGGGAAGTGGATTAAGGTCGCTAAAGAGGGGCAACTTCTCACACACCTGTCGCCCCTCTTACCTATCAAAAATCTGACGGCAAGTAAATGCTTTATGCTCGCCCACTCCACGGAGAGGGTTTTGCAATCTTACGAGGATGCCTTTTGATGGCGAAGTAAAAGGTTCGTAGAATTGAATGGTGACCGGTCAGCAGTTGAGCTAAGGTTAAGACCTACTGTGTTCGTTCACGCAATTGGGTCAGTTTCTGGCGTTCGGGTTCATTGAGCGATTCCTAAAGGATTTTCCAATGGCCTCCGTCAGGAAATGACTTCACGCGGGCCAACCGCGTTGCTTTGTCTTATTTGTGAAGTGAAGACCAGGTCATTCCGTGGCTTAATCCCTTATGGTAAGGAAACCGTGAACACGGTAATCGGACGCGATGCTCCGTAGGGACCGAAGCCGCCAACAATTCATAAGTGTATCTATTTTTATATCGCCTGGCGGCCGTTTCCCATTAAACAAGGGGCCTCGCTGACGTCCATCTTCCAACACGCTTTTACCAACCTTGACGTTTGTCTCTGCATGTCGAAGGGTACAGCTGGTGCTCCTATGAACGTCAATGGCCCGACTACTTGGTTCTTCACAACAGTTTTTGCTTTCAGTTAAAATTAATTGCCTGATTTTTCTACGGCGCGGAGGGGCCGCCCGGCTGTCGTTCTACAACGGTCCGATTTTACGGGGGACGTCACCAGAATCGTATATGGATAACCCTACGAACAGCCTATGGGTTATGGGAAGCACGGGATCAAAAGGCACATCCTACCTACTGTAGTACGTAAGTAATTTTGAAGAATACTCCCTTGTGACATCAAAGAAAGTTACTGACGCCTTTGCGGTTTATATAAAACAATTACTTGAATAAGAATTGCCATCAATACCAGAAATATAGTTTCGACGCGAGTAAATAAGTCTATCGTATCCATGGTTCTTTTACTAAGTGCCATTTGCCTTTGTCCTTCTTTTAACTGCACTTTTGATAAGTCACGAAGTGTATGCACTATGTGATTGATGGTATTGAAAAGCTCGGTGCTATCATTAAACTTAGAAGATACAAATTCGGTTTCTAATTTCTTCAATGTCCTTAAGCTAGTCTTCAAATCATCGAAAAACCTCTGTTCTTCTTCTGTGATTTGTGTTTGTTCATACCTTTCTATCAAACTCTGTATCTTCTGATCAACACTATCATTATTTTTTGAAAAAAATACGGAATCCGACATGGCCACTGCTAGTTCCTTCTCTTGAATCAAAACTGCTAGTTCAAATATTAAGTCATTTGCGATAATTCTGTCCTCATAGATCGTTACAATCGAGTGCCTTAATCTGCCAAAATTATCCTTATCTATCAGATTGGTTGTTAGAACAATGACAAAGACTAATAGGATACCTGCCACCCATTTAATTTTGTTATAGATGCTCATGGATATACTTTTTGGTTACTAAGCTGTTCCAAAATACACGAATTAAACAAACCTTGCTCAATCCTAGCTGTAACCTATACATCGCATCGCCTCTTGTATTCGCGACAGGAGCTGACGTGCAGCCCTTCTGGGCTTTAATTGAATCGGATTAAGCCCTGGGCAATCAGCTGAAAGAGTAGCGCGAAGTAGTTCTAGATAGATTGTAGGCAAGTAAGTTCTCGACGTAGTGGATCTGGTGCAGGCGTAAACAAATCTTTATGGTTCCCAAGCCATCGAACAGGTAAACCCCACCAGATGCGCATCGCACGTAAACACGATACTACTCTCTACGATCAGAGCGATAACACCTTTCAGATCGGTACTGCCTGATCCCTTGTAGCCAGATCAGACGGCGACCGGCATGCCGCCCCAGGCCATTATATAGAGTGTATAGGTGCGATCCACCTGCGCTGTGAATTGAACCTGGACCTGCTGCCGGGCCGAGGTCGGGTACAGGCAGAACGAGCCAGTGGTGCAACTGTCCGCGGCAGGAGGCGTTACCCTCGACTCGGCTTTGTACACGGCCCCGTCGTCTACCAAGTACCCTGACTCCTACCCTGTCAGGGGCTTGCGATGGAATGTATCGGTTTCGGCATCGGTACGGAAGTTACCGCGCTCGTTCCCCTGCGGCAGCGACAGCCCACCGACTTCGGGTGCTATATCCCCTCCGGCGATTTACTCTAATTTCATAAAGTAGGGCATACTGCGGCTTTGCATGCCGTTTTCGTACGAAATGCCATCGGCCGACCGGAAGTAAAAATGTTCGAGGGCGGGGCCCCAGTTTTCGTCAAAGGTATCGGTCAGTTGCAGGTTTTTGGTGACGCCGTTGTGGGTGCAGGTTGCCGAAATGCGGTAGATCGATTGCGGAATGTCGTGGAGATAATAAAACGTCTCCTCGCGTTCGATCGTGAACGACTTCTGAAGGGGCTGGGGAGCGCTACCGTCAAACAAAGTCGCTCCGGTTTCGGGCGTGAACGTGACGGTGACCTGTGCGCCAGCCGGCAGGGGCTCCCAGTCGCTGGTGAAGTTGGAGAAGAAAATGGTTCCGCCAAAGTAACCGGCGGGGGAATCGTCGCTGCGGGTGCGGTCGGGAATAATGCCGGACAGTTTCCACACAAAATCCCTGACTTCGCCTGCCTGGCCGGGACTGAAGGCATCGTAATCTTGTTCATGCGGCATGCCCAGGCGAAGGTGGTAGGTCTTGCCGTTGAACCGGACTTCTTTCCAGGCGTAGATTTTCCAGCCACCGAGGGTCATGCGCGGCATCTGGTAGTGTCCGTTGGCATCGGTCGTCACCGACAGGGAGCCGTACAGCGCTTCATCGTCGGCCCGCACTTTGATGCCTGCCATGGGGTTGCCTTGGGTATCGACCACCGTGCCGCTGACCGTGTAAGGCTCAGGTTGCGGGGTCGGGTCGGGCGTGGGGTCATCGTTTTGCTGGCAAGCCGCCAAACACAGGGCCGCGAACAGTAAGGAGGTCGAGCTGATTTTTGAAAGAAGATACATAGCGGTACCGGGTTAAAAAGTACGGAGCAAAGATTGCCCCGGCCCGAGGCACCGGCCTTGTAGAAAAACGACGTTTTTGAGCAGATAACTAAAGCCGGGCGGCCTTTGCCCCTCATCAATCGCCTCCTCCCGGCACCTGACGGGCCTCCGCTGGTTGGCATGAGCCAAGAACGTATTATCCTTTAAGTTGCGCCTGGTGTTGAATGCCATTGCTTTGGGTTTAGCGCCGAGCATACTGGGCAAGTTGAAACTGGATGAACAAACGAACGATCTACCTGGCTGACGACCACAACATTGTTGCACAAGGCATTGCGGCTTTGCTATCGCAGATTGACGCGGTGGGGGATATTCACCTTTTTAGAAATGGACAGGAACTCTTCCACGCTTGCGCTGCAAAAGTTCCGGACGTTGTTTTCCTGGATCTGGAAATGCCCGTGTGGGATGGCCGTAAAACCCTGGTCGAAGTAAAGAAAAACTACGCTACCGTTTCCTGTTTTATTTTGTCCATGCTCAACGAGAAATACATCGTCGAGGATTGCATGGACAAGGGGGCCGCCGGGTACCTGCACAAGGACTGCACCCTGCAGGAGCTGTCAGAAGCCATCCACCTGCCGAAAGGTGAGGTTTGCTATTCCAAAGAAGTGCTAAAGGTGTTGAGTGGCGTCAAAAAAACGGCCGCGGGGCACGTGCTCACGGAGCCTCTTTCCGACCGGGAAAAGGAAATTCTCCACTGGCTGTGCGAAGGCTTGTCCCCGCGAGAAATAGGAGATAAACTATTTTTAAGCCCCCGGACGGTGGAGACGCACAAAACCAACATCATGCAAAAGTTCAATGTGAATTCGGTGGGCAAGCTGATCAGCACCGCGCTAAAAAATAAACTAGTATAGCTTTGAAATTTTTCTGGATCGCTATTCTGGCAACGTTTGGGCAGTTGTCTGTCGCCCAGAGCCTTGCTACCGTCGATAGTATCGTGCAATTGGTGCAAAACGAGCACGCGTATCCTCAAAAAATCGACCTTCTTCAACGCCACCTGCAGCAAATCTATACTACCCAATTCGATGCGACCATTGCGTTGTCGCGGTATGGATACGCGTTGGCCGAACGCGAAAACGATGCAGCCAACCAAGGCGATTTTCTGCGTTTTATCGGCCTCTCTTATGGCAAAAAAGGGGAAATCGATAGCGCTTCGGTCTATTATTACAAAGCCATGGCGGAACTCGAACAGAGCGGCGCTACCGAAAAGCTGGGATTGCTTTACGACGACATGGCCAGGATGTACCGTAAGTTGCGGCAACCCGAAAGGGCGTTGGATTTTTATGACAAGGCCTTGCACCTCTACGAACAAGAAAACAATCAGGAGGGCATTGCCCGGATCTACAACGAAAGCGGTGTGGTTTTCCGGGACGAGGGCGACTATCAAACCGCAAACGAGCGTTTCCAAAAGTCCTTGCAGATCCAACGCCAACGCAACGACTCGGTCGGCATCGGCTATTCGCTGGAGTTTTTAGGCTACAACCAGCTGTTGATTAAAAACTACGCCGCCGCAGAAAACTACTTGATGCAAGCGCTGGCAGTCCGCGAACAACTGGACGATGCGTTTGCACTCATGCTCAACTATACGGCTCTGGGCGAGTTTTACCAGGAGACGGGGCAGCATTTGGCATCCATCGCCTATTTTCAGAAGAGCAATGCGTTGGCGCAGCAGATCAAGTTCCTCGACATACAGCAGTACAATTACGAGCAGATCACGGCCAATTACGAAGCCGTCCACGATTTCGAACAGGCTTACCAAAGTCTGAAACAGTTTAACGCCCTTCGCGACAGCCTGTATACGGTGCAAAAACTGAAAGCGGTGGAAGAGGTGACCACGCTGTACGAAACAGAGAAGAAGGAGGCGCAGATCAAAAGCCAGCAACTGCTCATTGCGCAGGAAAAGAAAGAGAAATACCTCTACACCACCCTCCTCGCGTTCGGCCTGTTTCTGCTGACCACCCTGATTTTCTTTGTCAGGAACCGAAACAAGCATAAGACGCAACTCCTGTTGAAGGAGCAGCACGAACTGGCCCTAACCCAGGTGCTGGACGCCGAAGAAAAAGAGCGCAACCGCATCGCCAAAGATTTGCACGACGGCATCGTGCAGGACCTGACCGTGGTTAAGCAGCAGCTCCAGGCGGCTTCAGAAAACCGTACGATCGATCAGTTGCCTGCCATCGGACGCGGGGTGTCGGAAATTGCGACCGAGGTACGCAACCTAGCCTATCAGATGATGCCCCTTACTTTAAAAGAATTTGGCTTGGAAAAGGCCCTGGAAACCTTGTTGGAGAGGACGTCGGCCGCACATCAGTTTACGGTCGATTTCAATGCCATCGGCCTGGAGCGGCGATTCCATGACAAGATCGAAACAAGCGTTTACCGCATTTGCCAGGAGCTGCTGAACAACTCCATCAAGCACAGCCGGGCAAATACCATCAGCCTGTTGCTGTTGTATAAAAACCAGGTATTGAGCATCACTTACGAAGACAACGGGGTGGGTTTCGATGCCGAGACCACCCACCGGGGCATAGGGCTAAACAGCCTACAGAGCCGGATCGAAATGGTCAAGGGAAACATCACGTTTGAAAGTGCCGAAAATCAAGGCACCGCCGCCTACATCAGAATCCCGGTCTAGCACTTTACGAAAAATCACGTAGTCAACTCACGAAAATGTACTGAACGCCACGTCCCTAGATACGCCAATCTTTACAAGTAAATCATACTCGAAAAATCGTATCTTATGAAGACAAGGTTTATCGCAGCCCTTGCCCTTTCTTTTGTTTTCTCGCTCTTTGTGCAGGCCCAGGATTTAGGAGACTTTAAGCCCAAAGAAAACAAACTCAACGGAGCCAATAAGTTTAAATCGAAAGACATTTACATCGCCAACTTTTCTGTCAATTTCCAGCTCTATAATCTAAAAACGGCCTCCACCAAAGGAAATTTTGCGGACCGGATGCTCTCGGGGAATACCCGTGCGTCGTTGGCTGTTGGGCTGGACATCCCGTTGGCCACGCTCCAGCAGATTACCGATGAAGCGTATCAACGGTTTGTGGCCGACTTAAAAGAAAAGGGATTCACCATTCTGAATGGCGATGCGGCGGCCCACACGAAGTACTACGAAGGGTACCAACGGTTTGAAAATATGGAGATGAGCTTGTCCGAAGCGCCGGGCATGCTGACGGTTTATCCCACCAATACCGTGTTTTTCGTCAAAGGATTTACCAAAGACGGCCAGCGCAAACAGGGCGGAATTTCGGCCAGCCTGAACAGGGCCATGAACAACGATGGGCGCACCAGCATCGTCGACGAAATAAGCAAGTACCCTAAGCTTTCGGCCGAACTCGATGAAGCCACGATCGTCAATGCGGATCTGTACATTTTGTTTCTCGACGTGAAGAAACCGTACCAGGGAAACGGCGCTAAAATCGTAGCCAATACCGATCTGCGTATGGCTGCCTATGAGCATATCAACAGCAGAGTCGCCAACCATTCCACCTCCTCCAAATTAGGGATTACGGGAAGTACCAAAGAAAAACAGTACCTGTGTGTGTCGGCCGTCGACTTTGTGCAAGGCCGAAACAAGATAGGCGGCTCGCCGTTGGGCGTGTACAGTGGGGTATTGAAAGAAGAACTGCCGATCAACGGCGTAGTGGCGGAAGAAAAAATTCAGGCCTATGCGAAAACGGATCGGGATTTCATCGGGACAGAAACCGCCTTTGGGATGATGTACCGTGCGGAAGACATTGCTGTTGAAAACACGGCTTTGATCCATGCCGACGCTGGCAAATACGAGACCGGCATCAAACAAGCCCTCGATACTTTTTTGGGGTATCATGTCAACAAGTTTAGCACCAAGGTGAAATAAGGGGACGACTAACCTTCGGAAGTTCCTATATGACTCCTTCGTGTAGCTGCACACAGGTACACGAAGGAGTCATGTGCATTGTAGAACGTACGCAAAACAACACTCGTGAACTGGCTTTCAAAAGCCAGCACAATTCGAGTTTTGCTCATGGCCTGTGCACATCGCCCTCTGTCCCTGACCTGATTTTGAACGCAGAGTAACGCTTCATCGAGCTGCTAGCCCGGGAGGTACAGCAGAACCAAGCGCAAGCGACCCGTGAGGAGCAGGGCTTGATTGCAGGGGAGCCCGTCCGCCGCGGCCGTATTAGGGGCCTTGGCCTGGAAATTCCTTTCGGGCCAAGGCCGACTTCATCAGAGCAAAAGACCGTGATGCAACAGCCCCGAGCCTATGTTAGGCTGGATATCAGGCGGGCAGATGATCAAGTGATTTGGCTCCTCTTAACAGGGGTTGAATCAGTAGCGAGTGACGTGAGTCAGCAGCTTGTCAGTTGCTCCATTTTCTGGAGGTCGTTTGCTTCTCGGAAGGAAAATCTTCTGGAACCTCTTGGGTGACCATGCCGGTGGCCGCCCATTCCGCTCCTCTTTGCAGCGTTGTGATAAATCCTACACATTCCATGGAGTAATCAAAGTGTCCCAGTGCCGTATGAAACACACGCCCTTGTCCGTAATTGATCGCCATCAATAAAGGAACATGTTGCCCCATTCCTTTTACAGAAGGGTTCCAGGGCGGCGCATTTTTTTCTACATCCGAAAAGGCGGTCGCTAAGATCGTGGCGTTCTGGAAGGGACCTCTCATGCGCTCGTACAATTCATCTTTGGTGTGAAGCCATGCGGTAGGCAATCCCGCCATAATGGGATGCTCTGGAGCACGGGTCGTCAGAAGAAAATCGTACTCCGCGCCATGCGATCCACAGGGACCGGCCGAAGGATCTACTGTAAGCTCGCCCGCCTCCGTATAATAGGCGTAAGGCCCCGTCGTGCTATCACGCCCTCCCCAGGCCCCCAGGCCAATCATGTTGTTGTAGGCTGGCCAATCGCCCCACGCATTGTTGGCCGCGTGTACGATAACCAGTCCCCCGCCGTCCTGCATATATTTTTCAAAGCTTCTTTGGGTTGCTGCGGGCCAGGGTGCAGCCTCGGCCCCGAGATTGGAAACAATCAGGTCGTACTGATTGAAGTCCACAGAGAATTGCGAGGTTTTAATGGGATCGTGCGATACGTGATAAGATCCTGAATCCAAGGGATAAGTTTCTATAAAATAGGTATAGGGCTCGGGACGGGATTGATTGTATTTGATGCCCAGCCATACAGAATCCATCCGGTAGATGTCTACCTCAAAAAGCCCTGTTTGTTCCAGATAATCCCGCATCATCATCGTGGTTTTGGGCCAGACGTAGTGGTTGTTCTGGCCGTCAATAAGTAAGGCCTTTCGTTTGGCAGGCGAATCTTGTTTCTGATCGGGCTGACTACAGGCAGTCAACAAAATTACGATTGCACTAATCCAGTAGCGTTTTAACATAGAAAGTTGGTGTTTACGTATGATCCTCAAGCGGGTTGAAAGATTTTGGGGGAGGAATGGTCCCTATCCAGATGAGAAAAAATGGCTTCTGTTCATAAATGTATTAGATCTTAATGACCAGAGCATCAGTCTAGGGTTATTTTACTTTTTCGTAAAGTACCTGCGATCCAATCCTGCAGAGCAATTTGCCCTTTGGTATCGTTACCAAATTCCGGCAACCTCTTCAATTCATTAGCGGTATCATCTCTTGCCATTCCTTGGCGGTTAGCGCGGTCGGGTCGTTATCACTCCATTGAGGTAGCGCTCAATCTTGCCGTTGACGTGTTTGATGCTTAACTGATGCCACTCAGCAGCAGGCTTTTCTGGCGCTATGTGTTCGGGTTTGGAAACCCTACAGACTGCCCTCCCATTTCGTGGAGCGACAGCATAGTATGGAGGCGTTTTTTCTGATAGTGGGTGCTCGAGGCACGGTAACCAAGTCGTAGGAATGCCATCAGAAATAGACCGCGATTGCCACCGACACGGTTTTCCCAGGCAGCTGCCCGCTTAAAATTCTCCTCTCCCTTCTCTGAAACCCAATTGCCGAGTTCCACTCTGCTGATGCCCGGTTGACAATATAGCTCATCATGTATGACAACCCAAGCAAAAGGAGTATTGCCTTGGTTGCATAAATGCCACCCGTCGGTCGAATCCTAAGGTCCAGCCTTCTTGCTTTTCCTGCTCGGTTCCTTAGTTCATTCCTGATGCTACATGATCAGGTTCATCGACGTAGACGTCTTTCCCAAACAGATTGTCTTTTCATACCCATCGGTGCGATCGATACCCTTACCTTTGCAGCCTTACATCTATTAGGCTATGATCGCAACACAAAACATCTCCCTCGCTTACGGCAAAAGAGTACTCTTCGACGAAGTCACTATCAAGTTCACGGGTAACAATTGCTATGGGGTGATTGGGGCGAATGGTGCGGGTAAATCTACATTTCTGAAAATCCTTTCGGGCGATGTCGACCCGAACTCGGGGACGGTACTTCTGGAGCCCGACAAACGTATGGCGGTGTTGAAGCAGAACCATTATGAGTTTGACGAAACGAGCGTGATCGATACGGTCATGATGGGACACTCCGTGCTTTGGAAGATTATGAAAGAGAAAGAGGCGATCTACATGAAGCCCGATTTCTCCGAAGCCGATGGCCTCAAAGCCTCCGAACTGGAAGCACAGTTCGCCGAAATGGACGGCTGGAATGTAGAGTCGGATGCGGCTTCCTTGCTGAGTGGTTTGGGGATTCCGGAAGACCTGCACTACAGCCTGGTAAAAGACCTGAATGGTAACCAAAAAGTACGGGTGCTTCTGGCGCAAGCGCTTTTCGGAAATCCCGACATCCTGATTCTTGACGAACCTACCAACGACCTGGATCTGCAAACCGTGGGTTGGTTGGAAGACTTTCTGCTGGAGTTTAAAAATACGGTGATCGTCGTCTCGCACGATCGACACTTTCTGGATACCGTCTGTACCAACATCGTCGATATCGATTTTGGCCAGGTGCGCCTCTTTACAGGCAACTATTCCTTCTGGTACCAATCGAGCCAATTGGCCTTAGCGCAACGCTCTTCGGCCAACAAGAAAGCGGAGGAAAAGAAGAAAGAACTGCAGGAGTTTATCGCCAGGTTCTCCGCCAATGCTTCGAAATCGAAGCAAGCCACCAGTAGAAGAAAACTCCTCGATAAGATCAGTGTGGAGGACATTCAACCTTCTACCCGGCGCTATCCGGCCATCATTTTCAACCAGGCAAGACCGGCGGGAGATCAAATTCTGGAGATTAAAAACCTCCGTAAATCGACCGAAGAAAAGACCCTTTTCAGCGGCCTGGACCTGTTCGTCAACAAAGGAGATAAAATCGCGGTGCTGAGCAAAGACGGGGTAGCAACGACCAGCTTCTTCAAAATCTTAGCGGGAGAAGAAGAGCCTGATACGGGAACGTTTAAGTTCGGTCAGACCATTACGACCGCTTACTTACCCAGCGATAACTCCTCGTACTTTAGCAGCAATGAGAACCTGATGGACTGGTTGCGTGAATTTTCGACGGGTGAGAAGGATGAAGTATTCATCCGGGGCTTTCTTGGAAAAATGCTCTTCTCGGGCGAAGAGGTATTCAAAAAGGTGAACGTCCTGTCGGGAGGGGAAAAAGTGCGCTGCATGATTTCACGGATGATGATGTCGCAAGCCAATGTGCTAATCATTGACGAACCCACCAACCACCTGGACCTGGAGTCTATTCAGGCCTTTAACAATGCGTTGATAGACTTCCCCGGCACGGTGCTTTTCACCTCGCATGACCACGCGTTTACGAATACCGTCGCTACCCGTATCTTGGAAATCGGACCGAAGGGCTACCTGGACAAACTCAGCACGTACGATGACTACATCGAAAACGAGGAGTGGATGGCCCAACGGGAGAAGATTTACTAGCCTTTGGCTTTCAAACGCCAAACTTCACCCGGATGTATAGCACTGACACGTGCTGGTGGCTTCTACGTGAGCAAACTCCCTGCGCCCTTAACGCAAGGAGTTTGCTCACTCCTTTGATAAGGAATATCGCCTCCGGAAGAAGTTACAGCCGCATAGGCTACCGAAAAATCCAGGACTTATCTGTTATATAATTGATATTAGTTATGATAAACAAAAAAAAGTAAAAGAATTCCACCAATCATTGAAGACACCGTGATACTCTATTAAGGGTACGTTCCAAAAACGAATCATAAAAAGATTTCAACGTTTATGAGAGTTTCTAACGCGGCGGGTGTCCCACACAAGCGTAAATCGCGCTCAGGTGCACTACCTACCAAGCAAACAATGCTTGGAGGGTCGTACAAAGGAGTTGCTGAGTAACCACATCCAAACTGCCCAGCTTCTTTTAGCAACGGGTCTGGTCCACGGCCGCTTCTTACCATTACCATTCTTCCTGGTCGAAGTCGTTGGAGAATCCCTCCAGCAATTCCGGGTTGGGCGTGTGACCGTCGGCCAGCGCCTGTTGGAACTGTGCTTCCCAGCCCATCCGGGGATGAGGGGTTCCGGCCACCGGCCGAACAATCAGGCACCCTTCCTGAAGGGTAAGTTCGACCTGATCGGCAAGGCCCCACTGCTGGATAAAGGGGGCAGGAGTGGTAATGGCTTTGGAGATACTTACATTCCGTACTTTGTCGATGATGGCATTCATACTGATTCAAGCTTGCGATCATGTTACAACATTGTCGCAAGTATCTAAAAGATTTACGAAGCGAAAATCACTTCACCAGGGCAGTCAGCCAGGGGCTTGTGTTGGCCATTTCGCCCCGTTTCTAATTTCTTTTATGCCACGTCGTTTCCGTCACGGCGTTTTGCTTCCTCCTGATGTCGTTGCCAGAGGCGGTAAACGGTCGCCGGGCCAAAGCACTGACCTCGGCGGGAGCGGTAGCCCAGTTCATTGAGTTGCGCGGCGATCTGGCGAAAGGTCAAGCCCTGGGGGCGGTACATGGCAATCAGGGCGGCGGCCTGACGGTTGGCCAGGTGCTGGCGGGCATTTTCCTGACGAATCTGCTGCCCTTTCAAGATCGCTTCTTCGGTTAAGTTTTGCGGCGAGCCCAGTGGCACACCCTTTTCTTTTAAGGCCATCAGTGCCGCACAGGTCCGCTGCCCGATCAGTTCCCGTTCGTGCTGCGCCAGCGCGGCAAAGATGCCGATGGTAAGGGTATTGGCTTCCGGCAGATCGGCACACACAAAGGGCACGCCGGCGTCGCGGAGCCGAAAGATAAACCCCGCTGAGCGGGAGAGCCGGTCGAGCTTAGCGATCAGGAGCGTGGCCGAACGTTCCCGCACCCGGCGAATGGCTGCTTCCAGTTGCCGACGGTCGTCGCGCTTGCCCGACTCCACTTCGGTGAATTCCTCGATGAGTTCATCCCCGGCTTTGAGAAAGTGTCGGACCGCCTGGCGTTGGGCCGACAGTCCGAGGCCTGAGCGGCCCTGCCCTTCGGTAGAGACGCGGTAGTAAGCGATGTAATGCGGCATAACAGAAGAATCTTTGGCGAACGTTGGGCTGGGAAGCAAATATACGAGGAGTTGTTTCATTATAGAAACGACCCTTTATAAAATGAAACAAAGCTTCCCGTGAACGGATTTAAAAAAACCTAGCGCTTATGTGATAAGCTTGGAAAACCGACTACCAGTCGGAGAGAAGCCCACCATAGCGTTTTCCCAAAAATAGAATCTTCTCTAAAATTTAGTAAAAACACCCACTAAAATAAATCAGTAAGATATGCCACATAAAGTCGTTATATTTTATTCTAATATGCAATCATTTGAGAGACCATTAACCAAAACGATAAACAGGTGCTTGAGTGTATACCAAGCACCTGTTTATCGTTTCAAACGAGTTTGAATCATTTCACCTCTTCTACTTCCCGCCACACAAAATTGGAAGTTCGGTGTTGAATGAGCCATTGCCCTTCTTGTTTCACCAGCTGATCCTGGTAAATGGTGTATAGGGTAGTTTTCATGGTTTTCCCCTCCTGATCGCCTACCAGAATGACCCGGCAATACGACGTAGTCTCTGCACGATCACCCTGTAAATCAATGGTTTGTTGCCCATTCTGGTGATACACCGTATGGAAATTCGCCAGGAAGCCGGAGAACACCTCTTGGAGTTGCGCCCGACCTTGCAACAAAGAAGATCGCTCACCGTTGGCGTACGATTCCACGACGCCGTCGGGGGTGAACAGCATCACCTGCTTCTCGATTTCTTTGGTATCGGCTAAAATTGAGAATTCATCCACGACATGCTTGATCGCCTGCTTGTCTTCGAGGGCGGAGAGGCGTTG
>NZ_FNFO01000025.1:2500-5602 GCF_900100765.1 Catalinimonas alkaloidigena
AAGAAGTGATCCGCAGATGTCCGAATGGGGCAACCCACCCGCAAGGGTATCCGCAAGGAAGCAAACCCGGTGAACTGAAACATCTCAGTAACCGGAGGAAGAGAAAACAAGAGTGATTCCGTTAGTAGTGGCGAGCGAGGACGGAACAGCCCAAACCGAGGGGGTTACGGCCCTTTCGGGGTAGTAGGACCTTTCATTGAACCTAACGACACGAATAAGAACGACTTGGGAAAGTCGGCCAGAGAGGGTGAGAGCCCCGTATTGAGAAGGGTCGTTGGGGGGAGAGGGATCCTGAGTAGGGCGGGGCCGGAGGAACCCCGTCTGAAGTTGCCGGCACCATCCGGTAAGGCTAAATACTCCAGAGAGACCGATAGTGAACCAGTACCGTGAGGGAAAGGTGAAAAGTACCTCGAATAGAGGGGTGAAAAGAACCTGAAACCATGCGCTTACAAGCGGTCGGAGTCCTTCGGGATGACGGCGTGCCTTTTGCATAATGAGCCTACGAGTAATGACTGACTGGCAAGGTTAAGCTTTTTAAGGAGCGTAGCCGGAGCGAAAGCGAGTCTTCCAAAGGCGATTTGAGTCAGTTGGTATTGACGCGAAACCCGCGTGATCTACCCATGGCCAGGTTGAAGGTGGGGTAACACTCACTGAAGGACCGAACCGATAAGCGTTGAAAAGCTTCCGGATGAGCTGTGGGTAGGGGTGAAAGGCCAATCAAACCGGGAAATAGCTCGTACTCCCCGAAATGTTTTTAGGAACAGCCTTGTGTGATTGCTGTCGGAGGTAGAGCTACCGATAGGACTAGGGGGAGTCACATCCTACCAAATCCTGACGAACTCCGAATGCCGGCAGGCTCAACACAGGAGTGAGGGCTGGGGTGCTAAGGTCCCAGTCCGAGAGGGAAACAACCCGGACCTACAGCTAAGGTCCCTAAAGCGTGGCTAAGTTGAACAAAGGTAGTTGAGGTGCTTAGACAGCCAGGAGGTTAGCTTGGAAGCAGCTATTCCTTTAAAGAGTGCGTAACAGCTCACTGGTCGAGCGCCTCGGCATCGATAATAAACGGGCATCAAGTCACGTACCGAAGCTTAGGATTGCTAGTTTGACTAGCAGTGGTAGGGGAGCATTCTTGGGGCAGGGAAGGTGTGCTGTGAGGCATGCTGGAGCGCCAAGAAAAGCAAATGTAGGCATAAGTAACGATAAACTAGGCGAAAATCCTAGTCACCGAAAGACTCAGGTTTCCTGATCAACGTTGGTCGTATCAGGGTTAGTCGGGTCCTAAGGATAAGGCGTGAGCCGAAGCCGATGGAAAACAGGTCAACATTCCTGTACCAGCTGGATCGAGTGAAGCGGGGACGAAGAAATGACCCTCCTGCGGGCGGACGAAAGTGCCCGTTGAAGGTGGTAGCTATTACTTTAGTAGGCAAATCCGCTAGAGTAGGTGAAAGCCGACAGTACAGAAAACCTTCGGGTGGACTGATATGGAGGGGAAGGGCTTCCAAGAAAAGCCGCTAAACGTTGGATGATCCACTGCCCGTACCGTAAACCGACACAGGTAGTCGAGTGGAGTACACTCAGGTGCCCGGGAGAGTCACGGCTAAGGAACTCGGCAAATTGACCCTGTAACTTCGGGAGAAGGGGTGCCTCCTCAGTGATGAGAGGCCGCAGTGAAATGGCCCAGGCGACTGTTTAGCAAAAACACAGGACTCTGCAACGGCGAATAGCCTACGTATAGGGTCTGACACCTGCCCGGTGCCGGAAGGTTAAGGGGGGAGCTTAGGGGCAACCCGAAGGCTTGAACTGAAGCCCCGGTAAACGGCGGCCGTAACTATAACGGTCCTAAGGTAGCGAAATTCCTTGTCGGGTAAGTTCCGACCTGCACGAATGGTGTAACGATCTGGGCACTGTCTCAGCCGTGATCCCGGTGAAATTGTAGTCGCGGTGAAGATGCCGCGTACCCGCCACGGGACGGAAAGACCCCGTGCACCTTTACTGCAGCTTACCCCTGGTGCTGGTCCAAAGATGTGTAGGATAGGCGGGAGGCTTTGAAGCGGTGTCGCTAGGCATCGTGGAGCCAACCTTGAAATACCGCCCTTCTTTGGCCTGGCATCTAACCTTGAACAAGAGACACGGGTTGGCGGGCAGTTTGACTGGGGTGGTCGCCTCCAAAAGAGTAACGGAGGCTTCCCAAGGTACCCTCCGCCTGGTTGGTAATCAGGCATAGAGCGCAATAGCACAAGGGTGCTTGACTGTGAGACCGACGGGTCGAGCAGGGACGAAAGTCGGGTATAGTGATCCGGTGGTTCCGCATGGGTGGGCCATCGCTCAAAGGATAAAAGGTACGCCGGGGATAACAGGCTGATCTCCCCCAAGAGCTCACATCGACGGGGAGGTTTGGCACCTCGATGTCGGCTCGTCACATCCTGGGGCTGGAGAAGGTCCCAAGGGTTCGGCTGTTCGCCGATTAAAGTGGCACGCGAGCTGGGTTCAGAACGTCGTGAGACAGTTCGGTCCCTATCTGTGGTGGGCGTAGGAAGTTTGCGAGGATCTGCTCTTAGTACGAGAGGACCGGAGTGGACCAACCGCTGGTGTACCGGTTGTGGCGTCAGCTGCACGGCCGGGTAGCTACGTTGGGAACGGATAAGCGCTGAAAGCATCTAAGTGCGAAGCCAACCTCAAGATGAGACTTCCCTGAAGGGTCGTCAGAGACGATGACGTAGATAGGAGGCAGGTGGAAGGGCTGAAAGGTCCGTAGCCGAGCCTTACTAATGGCCCGAGCGTTTTGTACTGGCCTCTTTTGCGTGACGATAACGTCAGCCGCTGGTTTCTTTTCCTCCCGCTTTGTTATAATACACCAGAACTATCACTAACGATATTGCTGAGCACTCAGCACCGCCCTTGAGGTGATGCGAGCGCCGGGGTCCACCTCTTCCCATTCCGAACAGAGAAGTTAAGCCCGGTTGCGCCGATGGTACTGCCTTCACCGGTGGGAGAGTAGGGAATTGCCTCTTTTTTCTTCAGACGCCCCGGGAGATCATCTCTCCGGGGCGTTTTCCTTTTGCCACCCCCCCCCACCCCCCAACCCGGCAGCGCCTAGCAGGG
>NZ_FNFO01000026.1 GCF_900100765.1 Catalinimonas alkaloidigena
ATCTTCCCGTTCGCGTCAGTAAAATTCCCATTTGCGTTATCCGTCTCGTGGGGGAACCTCTAGTTTTGCATCAATTTAGATTAAGTCTAAATAAATGCAGCTTCCTGCCCACCTCCAGGTCGCCCACCTTTTTACTCCTCTTATTGCACGATGACGTTCGTTTACTCTCGCACAGGTGCGCTTGCCTGGGCCTTTCTGCTGATGCTTGTGTGTGCCGGATCTGGCTTCGCACAGGTTCCGTTGACCGCTAGGCTGGAAGGCCATATCCATACTACCGACCAACAGCCCCTGCCCGGCGCGACCCTTTTGTTGAACGCAACCCGCTGGGGGACCGCCGCCGACCTTGACGGCTTCTATCAGTTGCACTCGGTGCCGCCCGGCCGTTATGAGGTGGTGGTGTCGTCGATGGGGTACGTCACCCGCACGGAAGAAGTGACCCTGCAGGCGGGACAGACACTTTCCCTGGATGTGGCCTTGCAGGAAGCCTCGACTGAACTGGATGCAGTGACCGTTTTCGGAAAAAGTGCCTTGCAGGAAACCAAAGAACTGGCTTACGAAGTGCAGACCATCAACGCACGGCAACTGCACAACACCACGCTCGACCTCGGACACGCCCTCGACCGGGTCTCCGGCGTGCGCGTCCGGGAGTCGGGGGGTGTCGGTTCGCGTATGAACTTCTCGCTGAACGGCTTTACCGGGCGGCAGGTGAAATTTTTCATCGACGGCGTGCCGATGGACAACTTCGGCTCTTCTTTTCAGCTCAACAACATTCCGGTTAACCTGGCCGAGCGCATCGAAATTTACAAAGGGGTCGTGCCCATCTGGCTGGGGTCCGATGCGCTGGGCGGGGCCATCAACATCGTCACCAACCAGTCGCTACGCAAGTACCTGGACGTTTCTTATTCGTACGGTTCGTTCAACACCCACCGCGCAGTGGTCAATGCCGCCTATACCACCAAAAGCGGCTTTACGGCGCAACTCAACGCCTTTCAGAACTACTCGGACAACAACTACTGGGTCCATGTCGACGTGGCCGACCTCAACACGGGGCGGTACTACCCCAACCAGCGGGTGCGGCGTTTCCACGACACGTACCACAACGAAACCCTCATCGCCAACGTGGGTGTGGTGAACAAACCCTACGCCGACCGATTGCTGCTGGGCGTTACGCTGGGCAAGAACTACAGCGAGATCCAGACCGGCGCGCGGCTGGTCAGCGTCTTCGGCGACTGGTACCGGCGTGGCACGATCCTGATGCCCACGCTGAAGTACCAGAAACGGGATCTGCTCGTGCCGGGGCTGGACGTGACGGTCAATGCCAACTACAACTTGGGAACGGAACAGAACATCGACACCGTCTATCGTCGCTACAACTGGTTCGGCGACTACAAGCAGTACCGAGGCGAAGGCAGCGAGCGATCGCGTTCCCTCTACAAGTACCGCAACCACAACGGCATCGTGACGGGCAACGCCAACTACCGGCTCGGTCAGCACCATGCGCTGGCCCTCAACCACGTCTTCACGACCTTCAACCGCCAGGGGAGCGACGCCCTTTATCCTGAAAATGTGCAGTACGACCAGCCTCGCCTCAGCTTCAAACACGTGACCGGCCTGGGGTACAAGTACGATTACCACGACCGGTGGAGTACGTCGCTGTTTGTCAAGCACTACCTGCAACGCAACCGCTACAGCCAGTCGTACAATCCCAGCGGTAGCTGGGGCGATGTCGCGTACCTGACGCAGGAAAGCGTCTTCAGCAGCGTCGGCTACGGCATGGCCAGCACGTACTTTATCGCCCCGCGGCTACAGGTAAAAGCCTCGTACGAAAAAAGCTTCCGCCTGCCCGAATCCGAAGAACTCTACGGCGATCTGGTGAACCTGCAGGGCAACATCGACCTGAAGCCGGAAACCAGCCACAACTTCAATGTGGGAGCCACGTACGAAACCAGCCTTCGGCAGGTCCATCAGGTCAGCGTCAGCGGCAATCTGCTCTACCGCGACGCGCGGGACTTTATCCGGGCGCGGCTGAACCACAACCAGACCATGCAGGTGATGGACAACCTGATGGATGTAACCAACGCGGGTGTCGACGGCGAGGTGCGGTATTCGTACCGCAAGCTGCTGACGGCCGGCCTGAACCTGACCTACCAGAACCTGCGCAACAACACGCGCTACGAAGGAGGCCAAACGATCGAGAGCGTCGTCTACCGGGACCGCATCCCCAACATGCCGTACCTGTTCGGCAACGCCGACGGTTCGCTGTTCCTGAGCGATCTGTGGTGGGAGGGAAGTCGGCTGACGGTCGGCTACAATCTCCTCTACGTCCACGCCTTTTACCTCTACTGGCCCAGCCTGGGCAGTGACAAACTGGACATTCCCCGGCAACTTTCGCACGACGCCAACCTTACCCTGGCGCTGGCCGACGGCACGTACAACATCACCCTCGAAGGGCGTAACCTGACCGATGCCCGGCTCTACGACAACTTCAGCCTGCAGAAACCCGGGCGGAACTTCACCGTCAAACTGCGCTACTTTCTTTCCAAGTAATTCACTCTAAATTTTTCCGATACCATGTTTGCTACCAATGCCTCTCAGCTCACCCGTTTCTCTTCAGTTCTGCTTACCGGGGCGCTTCTTCTGACTGCCTGCGACGAGAAAGGGGAGACCGATCCCGGAACCGGCGGTGACGAAACCGGCACCAAATACATCATTGCTTCTTCGCCCATTGCTTCGGAGGGCGTTGCCGATTACCTGCTGACCGTCGACGACCTGACCACCGGCACGACCAGTACGGTCGGCAACGGTAAAGAACAGGACGGCTCGTACCGGTACTACACCACCAACCAGAACCGCTTCTTCAGCATGCTGTACGGGCAGGGTAATCCTGGCGCCGTAACAACGTACGAACTGGACGAGGCCGGATCGCTCAGCCAGCTCTCTAATTTTCAGTCGGAAACGGTGCAGGCGTTCGCGCCAGTCGGTGACGACATCCTGATGGTGAAAGTGCCCCGTAGCGGCGACGAGAACGCCCTCTGGTTCCAGGTAGACGCGAACCAGATTGAAATTGTGGCCGACGGCCAGATCAACATCGTGAACCTGGCCGCCAACGGCGAGCGGGCCCATTTTACCTGGCTCACGCAGGTCGGCGACAAGGTGTTTGCGCCTTACATGAGCATCAAAGGCTGTTGCAGCGACGTGTTCGGGACGCAGTATCCGGACAGCAGCTGGATCGCCGTTTTCTCGTACCCGGACATGACGCTGGAGAAAGTCATCAAAGACGACCGCACCAGCTACATCGGGCGCTACTTTACCAACGGCCTGGCCGTCGACGAGAACAGCGATGTCTACGCCTTCTCGGCCGCCGTGGCGACCAACAGCGGCGAGATGGCCTCCACGAACCCTTCGGCCATCCTGCGGATCAACAGCGGGCAGACGGAGTTCGATCCCAGCTACTTCTTCGATATCGAAGAGGCTACCGGTGGTTACTCGATCACGGCGCAGAATTACGTAGGCAACGGAAAAATGCTGGCGATGCTGGCGGCCGAGAAAGCGGCTTATTCGGTCGGTACCCGGCTGGCCATCGTGGATGTCTACAACCAGTCGGTCACCTGGGTGGAAGGGCAGCCCGATCCGGCGAGCATCACGCAGGTCACCACCAACAACCTGGTGGAAGAAAACACGGTATTCGTAGGCATTACGACCAACGAGGGCAGCTACGTCTACGGAATTGACGCCACCAACGCGACCGCCACGCAGGGCCTGAAGGTAGAAGGCGGGCAGATCACGGCCATCCGCAAATTAACCTATTAAGCCCTCCATTTGGATCGTAGCACCGCCTGGTGGTCGCCTGCCGGGTGGTGCTCTTTCTTCTTCATCTCTTCACACGTCTCACTTCGACGCATGGCACCAACTACTCCTACCCGGCAGAAAAACGCGAGAGCCCAGAAGAAGCCTTCGCGGTCTTTGTTTTATCGGATCTCCGCCTGGCTGCACCTCTGGCTGGGGCTGGTGTCGGGCCTTGTGGTAGTGGTGGTGAGCCTGACGGCGGCCGCGCTGGTGTTCGAGGAAGAACTGCGGGTGTGGCTGGAGCCGTACCAAACGGTGGAAGATGCCGGGCAGCCCCTCTTGCCGCCGTCTCAATTAAGTCAAGCCGTTATTGACAAATACGATTTTCCGTCGGTGTACGCCGTCCTCTACAAGGGGCGCGACCGCAGCGCCGTGGTGCCCTATTACGCCGACCGAAGTAACTACCAGGTCGTCTACGTCAATCCCTACACCGCCGAAGTCCTTCACAATCAGCCGCTGAATCAGGACTTCTTCCGTATCATGATCATCGGGCACTACCAGCTCTGGTTGCCCCGCCCTGTCGGGAAGCCGATCGTGGCGTACGGCACCCTTATTTTCGTCATCACGCTGTTCAGTGGGCTGGTGCTGTGGTGGCCGAAAAAGTGGACGCGTGCGACCCGCAGACAGAGTTTCCTACTCAACCTGAAAGCCAGCTGGAAACGGGTGAACTACGACCTGCACAACGTGCTGGGTTTCTACGCCCTGCTGGTGGCCCTCGTCCTGGGACTGACGGGTATGGTCTACGGCATGAAGTGGTTTTCGGACGCGGCTTACTGGGTGAGCTCGGGCGGTCAGACCCAAACGTTCGATCGCCCGCAAGCCGACACCACGCTGGTGGCCGACCCGACCGCCGGACCGGACGAAGACCGACTGTTTGCCCAGTTGCAGCAGGTGGACATGACGCAGAACGACGTCGGCATCTACTACCCGTCGCGCGGCAACCGTACCTGGGGCGTGGAAATCAACCCCAAGCCGGGCACCCGCTACCTGACCCAGAACAGGTACTACGAAGCCCACTCGCTCCAACTCCTGCAAAAGCGCCCGGATTTTGGGGAAGGCAACGGGGGCGACGACCTCATGCGGCTGAACTACGACCTGCACGTAGGGTCCATCGGGGGACTCTGGACGAAGATCATCGCCTTTCTGGCGTGTCTCATCTCGGCGAGCCTGCCGATCACAGGCCTGATCATCTGGTTAGG
>NZ_FNFO01000027.1 GCF_900100765.1 Catalinimonas alkaloidigena
TTCAACCGCTGTCGATACTCCGTGGGAGACATTCCCAATTCCCGACGCACGTAGCGACTGAAAAAGGAGGCGCTGGAGAAGTGGAGTGTATCGGCAATCTCGGTCAGTGTGAGGTGTTTGTTGTTCAGCAGTAGTAGCAAGCGTTGGGTGGTGTAATTCCGAATCCATTCCATCGCCGTCTTGCCACTATTTTTCTTGCAAATCTCGGTCAGGTACTTGGCGGTGATGCACAGCTTCTCGCTGTAGAACTCCACTTCCCGATGTTCCATACAGTGCTCCTGCACCAACTGCAGAAAACGCTCAAACAACGCCCCTCGTTCCTGGAGGTGGCGTCGTTGTTCCATAGCGTGGGCAAAGATGTTCCACATATCGAGCACAAACAGTTGCACCTGCGCATTGAGCACTTCCTGATGGAAACGGTGCTGCGTATGCTCATTTCGCTCATGAAGCGCCTGAAAATGGGTCAGGCAGATGCGCCTGTTGGGTTCGGAGAGCGCGATCACCGGCTGTTGCTGGGAGAACAGGTAGCCCTTGATACCCCAACCAATGTCGGGGTTGTTCTTACTTAGCAAATCGAAGGAAAGCAGTAAGACCGACGCCTTGAAATCGGGAGAGAACAGAAGCCGAGTGACGTTGGCGGCAGGCAACCAGATCACCAGATCATCCGCAGCGATGTGGTACGGCTGACCGGCCATTAGAAACTGACCCGATCCGGCGTGACAAAGAAGGTGCGTGAAGTAATGGTCTCCATACGCTGCTGGCATTCGGTCTGTGTCGAAGCGATCCAGCCAGATCACTTCAGGCAGTTGGGTGTCGGCAGGGCTGCGCATACGTCTTTTGTGGTAGATTATTTTTCAATACTAGCGTATTTCTGCCTTTAGTTTCGGATCAAAGTCCCTAGAAACAGAATTATGTGAAAGTATTCCCGTGAAATCTATCGGATCATTGCCGGAGCGAGTCGGCAATTTTGTGGTATCAATTCACTCCCGTTGCCTACGGATGAACACAAGACCACAACACCACGAACTCAATCGCCGGGATTTTCTCGCCAAATCGACGGTCGCCGGGATGGGCCTCACCCTGGGCGCTTCGCATCTGCTGGCTGCCTCCCCGGCTCACGCGGCCCCGCGTCGTGGCGCTGCGGCTGCATCCTCCCACAACACGCTCGCTTCCTCTTTGGGCAAACGCCGACTCGGTTCGCTGGAAGTCACCGAACTGGGCTTCGGGTGCATGAACATTGCCTGGGCCTACGGGGACCCTCCCCGTCGGGAAGCATCTATTCGGCTCATCCGGCAGGCCTACGAAGAAGGCATCCGCTTTTTTGACACGGCCGAAATCTACGGTCCGCACACGAGCGAAACACTGGTGGGCCAGGCCCTGAAGTCGGTGCGCGACGAGGTGGTCATCGCCAGCAAGGTGGGCTTCGATATCGACTTTGAAACGGGCCAGCTCAACGGCGGACTCAACAGCCGTCCGGCCCATATCAAACAAGCCGTGGACCACATGCTGCGCCGCCTGCAAACCGACCGGATCGATCTGCTGTACCAGCACCGGGTAGACCCTCAGGTGCCGATCGAGGACGTGGCCGGCACCATGGCGGAACTCATTCAGCAGGGAAAAGTGCAACACTACGGCTTATCGGAGGCGGGCGCCGCGACCATCCGCCGCGCTCACGCGGTGCATCCGATCACCGCCATTCAAAACGAGTATTCGTTCTGGACGCGTGACCCGGAAGGGGAAGTCATTCCCGTGTGTGAGGAGCTGGGCATTGGCTTTGTGCCGTGGAGCCCGCTCGGCATGGGCTACCTGACCGGCAAGGTGACGCCCGACTATGCGTTTGCCGCCGGCGATATTCGGAAAACGCTGAACTTCCCCCGCTTCACCGACGAAGCCCTGGCGAAAAACCGCCCGCTGGTCGACTGGTTACAAACGATTGGCACCCGCCACGAAGCCTTACCCGGTCAGGTAGCGCTCGCCTGGTTGATGGCCCAAACCCCCTTTATCGTGCCGATTCCGGGCACACGTAACGTGGCGCACCTGCAGGAAAACCGGGGGGCGGTCGCGGTGAAGTTAACGGCGCAGGACCTTCAGGAACTGGAAACCGGCTTTGCCCGCCTCGGCGTGTTTGGCGACCGGGCTCCCGCGCGTCTGAAAGCCTCTCACGACCTCGGTACCAGCCTGGGAACGTCTTCGAAAGGCACCCACGGCCTCACCCCCTTACCCAACGCGACTCACTAAACCCATGGAAACGTCAACTTCTCACAACCGACGGGAATTTTTGCAACGCAGTGCGCTGCTCACCGCGGGCCTGGCGCTCGGCGGCGCCTCCGTCGGCAGGGCCACTGCTCCCGCACGACCTTCTACTTCGGTCCTGAGTGCCCCCAAGCGCAAAATCGGGACGCTGGACGTCTCGGCCCTGGGACTGGGCTGTATGAGCATGGCGGGCGTTTACAATGCGCCGCAACCCAAAGCGGCCATGGTGAAGCTCATCCGCCAGGCCGTCGAACATGGCCTCACGTTTTTTGATACCGCCGAAGTCTACGGTCCGTTCTATAGTGAAGAGATCGTGGGCGAAGCCCTGGCCCCGTTCAGGAATCAGGTACAGATCGCGTCCAAATTCGGCTTTCGCTTTCAGGGCGATCAAGTGACCGGGAAAGACAGCAGTCCGCCACACCTCCGTCGTGCCGTGGAGGGGATGTTGCAACGCCTCAAGATCGAGACGTTGGATTTGTGCTACCTGCACCGCATGGACCCCAATACGCCCATCGAAGAGATCGCTGGCGCGGTGGGCGACCTGATCCGGGAAGGAAAGGTGCGCAATTTTGGGCTGTCGGAAGTCTCTCCGGACACCCTTCGCCGCGCTCATGCCGTGCAGCCCGTCGCCGCGTTGCAGTCAGAATACTCGATGCTGGAGCGGGTCATGGAACTGGACATGATTCCCCTTTGCGAAGAGTTAGGCATCGCTTTCGTGCCCTGGGGGCCGCTCTGCCGAGGAATGCTGACCGGGCGTTTCGACAAGAACTACGTGCCGGATGCGCAGTACCGCCGGGCCGGGGTACCGTATTTCACCCCGGAAGCGCTGGAAGCCAACCTGAACCTGGTGGACTTGCTAAAGAGGTGGGCCGCTAAGAAAACCTCTACCAGCGTACCCGTCACACCTGCTCAGATTGCCCTGGCGTGGTTACTGGCGCAAACGCCTTTCATCGTGCCCATTCCCGGTACTACCAACCCCGATCATCTTCTGGAAAACATCGGCGCGATGGGCCTCACCTTCACGCCCGCCGAATTGCAGACCCTCCGCACGGAGATCGAGCAGATCCCCACGGTAGGCTTTCGAGCACCCGCCTCCGTTTTTCAGGATCTATAAAAAGCTTCCTCTACAGATGAAACCGATCCTTACGGCCCTTTTCTTTTGTCTGGCGCAGCGTTTCTACGCCCAGGACCTGGCTTCCATCCAGTCGGAACGCAAACCGTTGGTGTTGCAATCGCTGGGTAGTTTTTACCTGGGAGGCGAGAAGCAGCTGCAGAACCCCACCGAGTTGGGCGGCTTTAGCTCGGAAGGTCATGTGACGGTCAACCAAATGTACGTGCAGTACATGGTACCGCAACAGCGTACCGATAGCCTGTCCTTTGTCTTGATTCACGGCATGAATTTGAGTGGCAAAACGTGGGAAACTACCCCGGACGGACGCATGGGCTGGAACGAGTATTTCGTGCGCAAAGGCTACCCGGTCTATGTGGTCGATCAGGTGGGTGCCGGGCGTTCCGGGTTTAACCAGAAGTTCTACAATCTGGTGAGAGCCGAGCAGCTGACCGCAGGTGACCAGGCCGCTTTCCAACGCATTTCCGACGAGAATACGTGGCTCAATTTCCGCTTTGGCCAGACTCCTCAGCAGCCCGTCGCCGCAGCAAAGTACCCCGTCGGGGCGGTGCATGAATTCTCCAAGCAGAGCATTCCGTTTGCGTTGTTCGGGCTGGCCGATCCGAATCCCAATCACGCGGCGCTTTCCACGCTGGCCACCGCGCTCCGCTCAACCGTGCTGGTCAGCCACTCCCAGTCAGGAAGGTTCCCCCTGGAGGCGGCACTTCTCCATCCGGACGGGGTGAAGGCCATGGTAGTGCTGGAGCCCGGTGGTACGGGGGCCGATTTCACCGAGGCACAGCTTCGCGCCCTGGCGTCCATTCCCCTCCTGGTCGTGTTTGGCGACTCCTTAGAGAACGAGACGGGCATCCCGGGCCATTCCTGGAAAGCCTACTACGACGGTTGGAGTGAGGTCGTTCAGCGATTGAAAGCGGTCGGGGGGCAGGCGCGCATGCTCTACCTACCCGACCTGGGCATTCGCGGCAATAGCCACATGCTCATGCAGGATCAAAACCATCAACAGATCGCCGACCTCATTCTGACCTGGCTGGCCGAGAGCCAGCACCACTCACGTAACGCATCCCCTAAAAAATAACCGCATGAAACGCATCTTCAGCCTCATTCTATTCTTCTTACTCTCCACCTTCACGTTTGCACAAACCATGGAACACAAAACGATAGAACAACGCCTCTCCGCCCTCGAAGACAAGCAGGCGATCAAGCATGTCGTGGATGAATTCTCAATTTTAGCCGATACCAAAGAAATCGAGAAGCAGGT
>NZ_FNFO01000028.1 GCF_900100765.1 Catalinimonas alkaloidigena
CAACGCCTCTCCGCCCTCGAAGACAAGCAGGCGATCAAGCATGTCGTGGATGAATTCTCAATTTTAGCCGATACCAAAGAAATCGAGAAGCAGGTCATGTTGTTCACCCCCGACGGCGTCGTGGAATCGTACGCCAACGGTGAGCGATCTTCTTCGTTGCAAGGCCGTGCGCAACTCCAAGAGGTGTTCTCCGGCTTCCTGGCGAATTTCCATACGGTGTATCACCAGAACGGGCAGCAGACCATTGATTTACAAGGCGACCGCGCAAAAGCCACGTCATATTGCCGGGTCATTCTCGTGGGCGATCAAGACGGCAAAGCCATGAAAACCACCCTGTACACTATTTACAAGGATGACTTTGTTAAACAGGATGGGCAGTGGCTCATCCAACACCGGACCTCCCACTTTGTGTGGCGGGACGTGGCAGAGGTGAAGTAGTTAGTACACAGGCTTCAGTAAACGTTCACTACAACTGTAAGGATGCAGTGCTCGGCTGATGTCACGCTTGACCAACGCCCAGGCTCTACCTATAAGTGACATCGAGTAAGTTACGCCTCAGGCCCGTCAGGCATAGGTGGGCAGTGCAATGCCCAACACAAAAGAATCCTCCTTGTAGCGGACCTCAGGAGAAAACAGCTCCCCTTTTGGGGTAAAAGCTGTTTGATAATTGCCTCTATGTAAAACATGGGGCGGTCCTGTTTTGCCGGATAGTGAATGATCTAAGTTAAGGTAGAGATTGTAGTTCCCCCGTTATAATTCACAGCGAGATAAGCCTTATTTTGGAGAATAAAATGAGGTAAACAATGGCAACGCGAAAAACATACACTGGAGAGTTTAAACAACAAGCTGTTCTTCTGGCAGAGCAGCACGGCGCTTCTCAGGTCAGTCGTGACCTCGGTATCGAACGCAGCTTGATTGACAAGTGGCGAAGACGTCTCAGCGAAAAAGGAACCCAGGCTTTCCCGGGTAAGGGAAAAGCTGAAAACGAAGAACTGGCCCAGCTCAAGAGAGAAAATATGCGCCTTAAAGAAGAGAATGAGGTGCTAAAAAAAGCTGTGGGTATCTTCACCAACCGCCCTCGTTAAGATACCCTTTCATTGAAGCACATCGCGGGCAATTTTCAGTTAAAACTATGTGCCGTATACTTCAAGTTTCCCCTCGTGGGTATTACACCTGGCGACATCGACGTGTTAATGGCCTACAGAGCCGACGCGTAGTGGAGAACCAAAGGCTATTGGATGAAATACAACTCATTCACCAGAAATCAAATGCTACCTACGGTAGTCCTCGTATTCACCAAGATCTGAGAAAAAGAGGTTTGCACTGCGGTAAGAACCGAATAGCTCGTCTGATGCGCAAAAATGGCATTCGAGCACATCAACCGCGATCCTTTCGGATAACCACCGACTCTAAACATTCGCTACCCATTGCAGATAATATACTTGACCGCCAATTCTCACCTAAGAAAGCTAATCAAGCGGCCGGCGCCCGGTGTGGGCCGCCGATATTACCTATGTTTGGACTAAGGAGGGGTGGCTATATTTGGCTGTGGTGATCGACTTGTTTTCTCGCTATGTCATCGGCTGGTCTATGCAAAATACTATGAAACGGAATTTAGTAGTTGATTCGTTGAAGATGGCGCTGGCTCGTCGTCGACCAGTTGCAGGTCTACTTCACCACAGCGACCGGGGCAGTCAATATGCAAGTAATGACTACCAGACTCTGCTGAAAGGAGCGGGAATGATACCTTCAATGAGTCGAAAAGGCAACTGCTGGGATAATGCACCGACTGAAAGCTTTTTTGGAACGCTCAAGAAAGAATTGGTCCACCGCCGCCAATTCAACACTCGACTAGAGGCTCGGTCTACCATATTCTGGTACATTGAAGCTTGGTATAATCGACAGCGACGACATTCATCACTGGGATATGTAAGTCCGATAGAGTATGAGCTCCAGAAGGCACCACAACTTATTGAAACGGCGGCTTAACTGATAGTGATTTAATATGGGGGAAACCCACAAGGGTCTTCGGTAGATATAGATTGGCTTCCCTTGGCAGCGGAGGCCGCGGCAGAATGGGACGGACAGGTGACGGTTCGTCTGGTCAACCAGAGTGGCCTGGAAGTATGGTTTGATGATTTCAAAGTAGACCATCATTGGCAGAAAGTGGTGCAGGAAAATCACTACTATCCGTTTGGGATGAACCTGGCCGGACTGGACATGCAGGGCACTCCCGATCACCGTTTCCAGTACAATGGAAAAGAAAAACAGGAAGCACTAGGCCTGAACTGGATGGACTATGGGGCACGTTATTACGATGCCCAACTTGGGAGATGGCATGCGGTAGATCCCGCGGCAGATTTAATGCGTCGCCATTCAACATATAACTATGCATTTGATAATCCTATACGCTTCATTGACCCAGATGGAATGGTACCTGAAGATTGCCCTAACGGTGACTGCAGAGGCTTACCCGATGATGCTGAAGTTACTCAAGCGGAAACATTAACGAATAAAGAATTGTACGAATATATCAATTCAGCTTTAGAAGATCTTCCTGGAGGTGGCTCCATAGCTTTTATTGAGGATTCAGACTTAATCGAAGAGACATATGCGTCATTAAACGATACGGAAGGAGGTAGGGCTTCGACAGGCAAATTAAATAAAGATGATCCTTATGGATTTGATGATAATGTTATAATAAGCTTTAAAATAGTGACGGAAGGAAACGATGAGAGGGTCAATGACGGCAAATATGTCTCTGAAAAAGAAGTAAATACTAAAAACGTTAGAAGTCGAGAGGAAAGTTCTGAAATTAGCGGTGGAGGCCAAGTATCTGGAAAAGTAAAATTGGTTGAACCTGGCGTATCTTTAAATGGATCATCTAATACTACGACTCAACGTTCGAAGGAGGAGCAAGGTGGTCTCAAAAATAGTTCTTCAAAAAATGCATGGAATGCTACTGCTAGAGTAGAAATAAGTGTGTCAGTGACAGGAGGAGGAATGATTGATCGGTTCAGATCAGGCCAGAAGATAATTTACAGTAAGCCAATAAGGGTGACTTATAGATCAAAGAAAGACAAATGAAGAAAATAAGTACAAATAAAATTCTGACTATTTTGGGAGTAATATATATTGTGATAGGGCTGTTGTTAGCATATGGCCTTTTAGCTACTCTAGCATTTGGTATTAATGAGAGCGTATGTAAAATGGTATCTGTTAGTATACCTATCTCCATAATCTTTTGCTCTTGTTCATTTTTAATAATTGGACTCAAGTATTTGGATTCAATTTCTTATAAAGAAAAAATAAGTAGAAATGCGGAGTAAAGATAGCCGGGTTTTAGTCGATCTGATGGCTGTTCTTGATAAAGAAATCTATTGAAGAGTGGGTAGCTGTAGTATTGAAAATTGCATAATACATAATGTGATAAATAAATCTATCTGACCCACTCTTACTATAGTAATGTATTACTATAGTAAGAGTTGATGCCGGGTTAACTTGTAAAAAGCTCAAGCCATCAATTAGCTGTGGGATATATTACGGCTTGACTATATTTTGTTTCAACGGTAATCAAACCTGTCCAGTAGATACTATGCTGTGTCTGATGAATCGATAAGCGTCAGAGAGTCGTTAAACTATAGCATGAGACACTATGAGTTAACTGATGAGCAGTGAAAGCGGATTGCAGACTTATTTCCTAGTAGAGAAGGCAGGCGGGGTGTCCAATGACGCAACCATCGTTAGGTCCTCAACAACATGCTTTGGGTTCTGAGTACAGGCGCTCCGTGGCGAGACTTGCCGTTACGCTACGACCCGTGGAAAATGATCTATGATCGCTTTCGACACTACCGTATCGACGGACTGTTTGACCGAATCTTAGAGCGGCTGCAAATTCAGCTTGACGAGGAAGGCTACATCGATTGGCAGCTTTGGATGGCGGCCGCCGCTGCGGTTGACTCGACGGTAATCAGAGCACATAAATCAGCGGCGGGTGCCAATAAAAAAGGGGCACACGCCGCCGCTATGGCGATGCCGATGAGCCATTAGATCATGCCTTAGCCGGGCCGCCGGGCGGGCGATCTAGAGGCGGTTTTTCTACGAAAATCCATCTAGTAACCGATCAGAGCCACCATCCTTTAGGAGTGGCGCTAAGTGCTGGTCAGGCTCATGATATCAATTACCTGGAAGAGGCTTTAGACCAAATACGCATTCCGCAACTCAGAGGACGCCCCAGAACACGACCTGCGCAGGTGGTGGCCGATAGAAGCCACCGTGGCGCGGTTATGATGCGGATAGGGTGCGGAAGACCCTACGGTGTCGAGGCATCCGAGCTATGATTCCCGAAAAGCGGCTGGCTGAAGGAAAAAAACGCAGACAAAGAGGACCGCGCCACAGTGGCCACATGAACTTCCTAGCTTTCGACGGACAGAAAATAGAAGCCCCTAATTCCTATCTTGTCCTCTATGAAACCACGAAGAAATTTTGACCTGACTTACAA
>NZ_FNFO01000029.1 GCF_900100765.1 Catalinimonas alkaloidigena
GGGTCCGTCGGGGGACTCTGGACGAAGATCATCGCCTTTCTGGCGTGTCTCATCTCGGCGAGCCTGCCGATCACAGGCCTGATCATCTGGTTAGGAAAGAAGAAAAAGAAGCCGCGCAACGCGCAGGGCAGGGGTACGCGCGCTAAACGTTCCGGCGGTCGCCTTTCACCAAAACAACCGACGCCCGCCGCGGTGGCCGAACAGGTGAATGCCTCCAAAGGCTGACGGAATGCGGACCCTCCGCGGCCCCTGTATGGCTGAGTTTTATTTTAAAGCTTTTTCTGTTGATTCTTGCCGCTACCTGGAAAAGCGTTTGCCTGAGCTTCTGTATCTCCCTTCACCTGAAAGCGCCCGCTACACGATTTAGGCCACCGTCCGAACCGCGAACAAACCACCCGCCGACTCATCAACATAGCAGTAAGGCTCCAGAGCACTTTACTCACAGGCAGTGGTTACCACTGATAAGAAAATGTAAGCCCCCATTGGCGGAATGAAGCTTTTGCCCCACGGTTTTGTATGCTCTTTATCTCCTGCCTGATAATCAAATTTGAACAACAAGCCCGCCAACGTTACTTTATTCCGATCTCAATATCCTGACTGGGTTTACAACGGCAGTCTTGATCGCCTGGTAGCTCACAGTCAGCAAAGCAATACCTGTTGCCATAATGCCTGCCAGTGCAAAGATCCACCACTCAACATCAATATGGTAAGCATAGCCTTGAAGCCACCAGTCTGCGCCAAGCCAGGCAATGGGGAATGCAATGCTGCAAGCAATCAAAACCAATTCGACGAAATCTTTGGAAAGCAACACCATAATGTTCAGGGGGGTTGCGCCTAATACTTTGCGCATGCCGACTTCCTTCAGGCGCTGTTCCGCAGAAAAGGTTGCCAGTCCGAAAAGTCCGAGACATGCAACAACGACACTGGCAATCGCAACCCAGCCTAGGATCGTCTGGCTGCGTTGGTCTTCAATGTAAAACAGTGCAAGCTGATGGTCAAGAAAATGGTACTCAAAGGGGTCGGTTTCATCATTGGCGACCATGATCGCCTTAAGCTGGTCCAAGGTAGCCTGAATGTCATGAGGTTGAATCTTCACTGAGTAATAATCAATCGGGAAGATCGGGTTATACTGATACGTGATGATCAATGGTTCAATGTTAGCACGTAGTGATTGAAAATGGAAATCTTTCACAATTCCAACCACACGTGGTGTGAACGCAGCATTGGGGTCATTATAAATTGGCGTAAAGAATTGATTTAAGGCAACCTGCGGAATGATCAGTTCATCGGAAATATCAGTAATGCCCAGGATCTTTGCTGCAGCCTCGTTGATCATCACAGACAAAGTATCCCTATCGTTTTGGAAGTTTCTTCCCTTAAGCAATGCTATCTCATAGGTACTCAGAAAGTCCCTATCAGCTGCAATCGTATAAGCCGTGTGCAGTTCTCCAGCGCTGCCCTCTTTTTTAACTTTAATCTTTGGAATTGATTTCCATTCGCCAGGTACACGCGATGTCGCTGACACGTGTTTGACAGTACTCATAGTAGACATTTCGTTCTTTACCCACTCAACGTTTGAACGCGCCTTCTCGACATTCACATCGATTACAACCATCAAGTCTGTGTCGAAGCCAAGTTCGCTGTTATTGAGGAAGCGAACCTGCATGAACAGCACCATTGTACCGATGATCATGACTGTTGAAATTGTAAACTGCAAGACAACCAGCGCCTTTCTCAAAAAGAAATCTCCACCCTGCCTTGCCTTTAGGCCTTTCAAAAGCGAGACGGGATTGAAACGCGAAAGCATTATCGCTGCATAGCCACCAGATATCAATCCGATTGAAATGATTAGTAATATGGCCGCACTCCAGAAGCGCAAGCCCACTGACGCAAAAAGTTCAATCTTCTTATTGACGAAGTCATTGAAGGTGGGTAGTAACATGGCAACAATAAGCACCGCAACGAAAAACGCGATGCCTGTTGTGATCAGAGATTCGACAAGGAATTGCTTGATGAGATTACTACCCACCGCACCAATGGCTTTTCGCACCCCAATCTCTTTTAGTCTGCTTGATGCTCTCGCCGTAGTGAGGTTGGTATAGTTGATGCCTCCAATCAACAAAACAAAAAGGGCTGTAAAAGAGAACACGGTTAAGTAAACAGGGTTACCTTGTGAGATACTTTCAACGTTTGAATAACGCGCGCCGTCGGCAATCCCAGCCGATTTAAGATGTATGTCTTTTAATGGCTGTAGCGAATAGGAGAGCTCCGTTCCTGGCTCAAGTGTTGCATTCGCATGAACGAGGCGTGTCATCTTACGGGAAACCGAGTCAGGATCCGCCTCATGCCGTAATAAGGCATACACCGTAAAGCTTGTCGAGGCCCAATCACTTTCCACCGCGCGTTTGAAGCCCTCAAAATTCATGTTTGTTGCTATTGACGTCACACTACTGAAGTTAAAGCTTGAGTTCTGTGGATGGTTCCTTAACACCGCAGTGATCTTCAATGGAGTTTGCATGTAATCGAACCGAACGTTTTTATTGACTACATCTTTCCTACCGAAGATCCTCATCGCGAGATCTTCCGTAATGACGATCGTATTCGGTTCTTTCAAAGCGGTCCGTCTGTCGCCTTCAAGCAGAGGAAAATCAAATACCTGCAGGAAATACTCATCAGCGATCGTAACAGTTTCCTGCAGGTAAACAGGATTTTCAGGATTGAAAATATTACGTCGGCCAGAGCGCTGCATGCGCGTTGTCATTTCCACTTCCGGCAAGACATGCCGGGCTTCTTCTGCCAGCATATAACCTGCCGCTGCAACCGTCGTGGCTTCATTGCTGGGATTTTTCTCATGAGTTATCACCCGATAAATCTTGTCACCTTCGCTATGCTGGGTGTCAAAGTTCAGTTCGTCATAAACGTAAAGACCGATCAATAAAAAGCAAACCATTCCTAAGGTTAGCCCCAGTACATTAAGCGATGCATAGAGCTTGCTTTTCCAGAGGTTTCTCCAGCCCACAATGAGATAACTTTTGAACATACCGTTGTTGGTTAGTGATTACTGAAGTGTGTCGGACTGAGGTGACAGGGTTTTAGCGGACAGTTATTTACTAGACAAATGATCCTCCGATTGCCAGCGTCTCGCTAACTCAACCTCGAATTGTGCAGGGCTAAGGTAACCTAGAGAGGAGTGTCTGCGGACACGGTTGTAATACTCCTCAATGTAGGCAAAGACTTCTTTGCGGGCATCGGCCAGGCTAAGAAACGCACCATTTCCCATTAATTCCGATTTAAACCTTGAATACAGCGACTCCGCATGAGCATTGTCGTAATGTGAGGTGGTCCTTGCGCGTCATGCTCTGGCGATATTTGCCCTCCAGAAGCTTGCGGAAGTTGTTTGAGCCAAACCGCTCGGGCGGCCCCGTGGCCACCCCCATCAGAATGTACAATCAGACCAAATGCTGGGTTTCTGTGTTGTTCAGCCCTACGAAATGCAGGAACCACTAAACTCTCCTCCATATGGTCGTCCAAATGCCAGCCTACAATGTAACGGGAGCACAACGGGGTGATCCGTGCCATCCATCCAAGTAGCTAGGTACAGCCAGCCACCGGTCATCAATGCAAATAAGTAATATCGCCCACGGCAACGGCCGACCGTCCAAACGCAGTTATAGCTTCGGTGAATGAGATAGAATAGATTAAGTTGCTCTATGAAAAAGGGAAAAAATCTAGATACAATCCTGGTGCTGCGTCGTCGGGCGATCGAATTACATCTCTTGGGTAAGCCGGTTTCCTTTATCGTAGAGGCCACTGGATTGAGTCAACCCTCGGTGAGCCGCTATTTAAAAGCATATCGAGCGCGCGGAGAAGCCTCCTTACAACGTCCTAAGCTAGGAGGTAGCCAGCGGAAGCTTTCCCCCTCGCAGCTCGAACAATTGGTCACTTACCTGGACGAAGGCGCTCAGGCACATGGCTTCGAGGGCAACCTCTGGTCGCGTGGGCGCGTGCAACAACTCATTACAACTAAGTTCGGAGTGCATTACCAAGTGCGTTCAGTAGGCGATCTGCTGCATCACCTGGGCTACAGCCGCCAAAAACCGGACCGGCGCAGCTATCTACAAGATCCAGCCAAGCTCAAACAATGGCGGGAGCACGACTTACCTGCGCTCAAAAAAAGCCCAGCAAGAGGGCTACAGCCTGGCTTATCTAGATGAAGCCGCTTTTTCGGCGCATCCTTCCCTGCAAAGAACTTACCTGGGTTTCCCCTGTTTGAGTGGATGAGGAGTTAAGCTACAGTAGTTGATAAATGTTGTGTCTGTAAAGCTTCATATTTTACTGGACTCAGATATC
>NZ_FNFO01000030.1 GCF_900100765.1 Catalinimonas alkaloidigena
TTTCAATACCAGTAGGTGCGATTGATACTGGCCTTCGCCCGTGAAGCTGTAGGTCGCGTTGTCGGACTTTCAATACCAGTAGGTGCGATTGATACCTCGTGCCCGTCAACGGTCCCGTGGAGATTTTCATCTTTCAATACCAGTAGGTGCGATTGATACTCGCCGTCGTCGCTTGCTCAAGGTGATGCAGGACTTCTTTCAATACCAGTAGGTGCGATTGATACCCGCAACAGGTAGGCTTCCAGATCGGGCGTGGTGTACTTTCAATACCAGTAGGTGCGATTGATACCAAGGTCGGGCGCAAATTAGATAAGTCTTGGAACGGCTTTCAATACCAGTAGGTGCGATTGATACGCACCTGCACCCGTCCGTCGGGCAGGCGCTGTACCTCCTTTCAATACCAGTAGGTGCGATTGATACGCAGGCCCTCGCGCAGAAACAGCGCATCCTCCTCTTCTTTCAATACCAGTAGGTGCGATTGATACACCCCGTCGTCCTGAATACTGTTTAGATGGTGAGCCTCCTTTCAATACCAGTAGGTGCGATTGATACAATTCCACCATTTTACCACTTACCGGTGGGCGGGCCTCGGCTTTCAATACCAGTAGGTGCGATTGATACTCGCGTAAAACGCCGTAAGGCTCGGCGTTCAAAGGCTTTCAATACCAGTAGGTGCGATTGATACATATAGGCCATCCGGCAGCCTTCGGCGGGTATTCGATCTTTCAATACCAGTAGGTGCGATTGATACTTTAGCTCCTGTTTTACCTCGCCCATGCGCTTGGTAACTTTCAATACCAGTAGGTGCGATTGATACCCGCAAACATGGCCGCCGATAGGGTGCCGATCCAGTTCTTTCAATACCAGTAGGTGCGATTGATACTGGCCTTCGCCCGTGAAGCTGTAGGTCGCGTTGTCGGACTTTCAATACCAGTAGGTGCGATTGATACGTAGCTACCATGTTGGCGGGCTTGGTCGATTCTTCGCCTTTCAATACCAGTAGGTGCGATTGATACACCCTAAACACAAAAAACCCGTCATACGCGAAGTACGACTTTCATACCAGTAGGTGCGATTGATACGTCGGCGTAGCCGAGAAACAGAAGGAATACGCCATCCTTTCAATACCAGTAGGTGCGATTGATACCATCACCTGCTGGCCATCTCCGAAGCGTTGAATGTTCTTTCAATACCAGTAGGTGCGATTGATACCCTAGAATTATAATCGTAGGTATGTAACAACTGTTAGACTTTCAATACCAGTAGGTGCGATTGATACTCAACAAATACGCGGCAATGGCTTCCGGATGCTCGTCTTTCAATACCAGTAGGTGCGATTGATACTTCTTCTTTCTCGTCGGTCAACACGACGACTTTCCCTTTCAATACCAGTAGGTGCGATTGATACGGGCGGATCTGGTTGTAGTCGTGGAGCGGTACGATGACTTTCAATACCAGTAGGTGCGATTGATACGATCCACAGAACGCCTGGGTACACGAGGAAGGCGTACTTTCAATACCAGTAGGTGCGATTGATACATGTACAACGTCAACGATTCGATCACGTCCACCTCCTTTCAATACCAGTAGGTGCGATTGATACTCGGCGGTCGGCTCATCCTGCGTAGAAGTGGACTTCTCCTTTCAATACCAGTAGGTGCGATTGATACGACTACGCGCAGGAAGCGCAGATCGAAGACTTCGACCTTTCAATACCAGTAGGTGCGATTGATACCACCAAACTCAAATGCCTGCGGAGCGCAAGCTTCGACTTTCAATACCAGTAGGTGCGATTGATACTGCCGTCAGGCCGCAATCTTCTTACCCGGAAAAGACTTTCAATACCAGTAGGTGCGATTGATACTCCCTGCCAATACAGAATTCACGATCACTCAAACCTCTTTCAATACCAGTAGGTGCGATTGATACGTTGATTGAACTTTGTTATAAGAGGGGCGACAGGCTACTTTCAATACCAGTAGGTGCGATTGATACACCGCTTTCAGGGCGAGTAGGTCGGTGCGGTATTCGTCTTTCAATACCAGTAGGTGCGATTGATACGCGGCGCGGTCAGGGCTGTTTCGAAGAGAAGGTTAGCTTTCAATACCAGTAGGTGCGATTGATACGCCCGGCCAGAAAGACTTCGCGGGGGCTGATCGCCGTCTTTCAATACCAGTAGGTGCGATTGATACAACCGAAACAGGTGATCTTATCCGAAAGTCAGGTACTTTCAATACCAGTAGGTGCGATTGATACTCCAACTCAAACGGCAGCTTCGTGGCCTACGCCAACAACTTTCAATACCAGTAGGTGCGATTGATACGGCGATGAGTTCGGTTTGTTCAGATTCCATACCAAACTTTCAATACCAGTAGGTGCGATTGATACTACAGGCCACGTGCACCAGGTGCCGGTCCTTATCCTGCTTTCAATACCAGTAGGTGCGATTGATACTCGCTAACCAGTTGTTTGGCCCTAATGCTTTCGGGCTTTCAATACCAGTAGGTGCGATTGATACCTCGATGCCGCCTACGAGGCAAAGGGCTGCGACGCCACTTTCAATACCAGTAGGTGCGATTGATACACCCGGTTCGGCCACGGATGGCGACAAGCTGCTGACTTCTTTCAATACCAGTAGGTGCGATTGATACGGGCAATCAGCTTACTCAGCCGCTCCATTTCCTGCTCTTTCAATACCAACAGGTGCGATTGATACCGTGAGGCTCTGGCCTGAATTGAGGTCTTGCTTTTCTTTCAATACCAACAGGTGCGATTGATACGGTGTTCCAGCAGGAGCTTGTTGAGGATCACCAGCGCCTTTCAATACCAACAGGTGCGATTGATACCCATTTGTTGCGGTGGTTGAGGTAGAGGGCCGCTACTTTCAATACCAACAGGTGCGATTGATACCACCGCGACCGCGTAGGTTCCCTGCCGTACACCAACTTTCAATACCAACAGGTGCGATTGATACCCTTTTTTCTTGCGCTTCACGCGCGGGTAGTCTTGGCTTTCAATACCAACAGGTGCGATTGATACATAGTCGTAAGGATTAAGATTGCAAGGGTGCGGTGAACTTTCAATACCAACAGGTGCGATTGATACTGACAGTGCTGCACCCGGCCGAGGGTACGTTCTCGATCTTTCAATACCAACAGGTGCGATTGATACGACTGAGTTTTTCGCCCAGAAGACATGGAGGGTGAACTTTCAATACCAACAGGTGCGATTGATACGCGCACCGCATCAGTGAATTTATCTGCCCCATTTGCTTTCAATACCAACAGGTGCGATTGATACCCTTTCGCAGATCGACGTAGAGGCCGTAGGCATTGCTTTCAATACCAACAGGTGCGATTGATACCATTTGTGGCCTATGCCAACAACGGGGCGGCCGACATCTTTCAATACCAACAGGTGCGATTGATACCTACCACGCAGCCCAGGCGCACCAGTAGAACTGCCCTCCTTTCAATACCAACAGGTGCGATTGATACCGGCTGGGATTACGTCGTTGTGGGCATTCCAGCCGTCTTTCAATACCAACAGGTGCGATTGATACGTTGGCGCACGGCCGCGTTGAGGTCGGCAGAGGAAACTTTCAATACCAACAGGTGCGATTGATACACATCTACAACCAGGCAGGGGATACGCTTATTCGGACTTTCAATACCAACAGGTGCGATTGATACAACCCGTCAAACACGACAAGGTGGTGCTGCAGCTCACTTTCAATACCAACAGGTGCGATTGATACAGGTCGAGTTCGTAGAGCGCCAGCGCGTCGTTGCCCCTTTCAATACCAACAGGTGCGATTGATACCCGCAAAACAGGCTGCGAAAAGCAGGAGGGGAAGCGCTTTCAATACCAACAGGTGCGATTGATACGTGCTGCTGTTGCATGACCGCTGTATGCACGTTTCTTTCAATACCAACAGGTGCGATTGATACCCGAAGCAAAAATGCACAAAATATGGGTTCATACGTCAAAGAACGGGGGTGTCCGAAGGACCAACGAATGCTGAAAAGCGTCAGCTCCCAGTTAGGTAAAATCCCTGGGCAGCCGACGACAGCCCCTCAGCGCCTATAAACGTCACTTAGGCCGTTTTAATACGAGGGTGAGGGGTATGATGCCCGCAGAGGGTAGCCGAGAAGGGAGGAGCCGACGACTTACAGAAACCGACTTCGCTCGCCT
>NZ_FNFO01000031.1 GCF_900100765.1 Catalinimonas alkaloidigena
AAATTATAGGTCAGGCTGAGAGACGTCCGCCCGTCAGACCGCAATTCGATCATGTCCTCGCTGTTGAAGCGCTGCCAGACCGGCGTTTTGTACCCGACGCCCAGCGTGAAGCGCCGTACGTACGTTTCCAGCCCCACGCTGAACAAACAGGCTTTCCCTCCGGTATTGGCTTGAAGAAATCCCTCGTCGGTGTGACGGCGGGCGGCTTCGTAATAGAGGCCCGCGTTGGGCAGCAGCGAAATTTCGGTGCCTTTCCAGGTGTGCCAGTAGAATACCTGGGCCGAAGCATTCCCCTGGTTGCCGAATCGGTATTGCTGCGGGTTTGCGGTGTTGAATTTGTAGCTGGCGTCCAGGTTCAATCCCACCCGCCCGTACCGCACGGTATAGACTGCTGAAGCCAGTCCGTCGACGCTGCCGGTGCCACGCTGAAAATTCGGGTTGAGCAACAGACCTTTGTCTTCCTGCCGGAAATGGCCCGTCGGTACTTTGACGCCCGCCCCCACCATCAGCACGTGGCGCCAGGTTGTTGCGGCGCTGTCGGGAGTTTTCAGCACGGTGTAGTTCACCACCGCCGACGCGTCGCCCAGCCCGGCGGTGGTCACGTTTTGTTCGGTGCCTGCCATGTGGTTGACCGCATAGGGCACAAACGCAAACACCTGCCACCGCCGGGTCAGGTACACCCGGCCCCACAGCTCCAGTTGGTTGTAGGTATCGTGCGAGAATTCCCGTGCTTCGCCCGGGTGGTTCATTTCGGCATAGAACCGGCTCTGTCGCCAGCGGAGACCCACAAAGTTGGTATTGAACTGCGGCAAAATGCCGTAGCTGTTGCCCCCCAGGGCGCAGCCGCATACCTCACAGGCCGAGGCCGGCAGACTGACGAGCAGCCACAACAGCCCAACGCAGTAAAGAGATTTATTTTTCATAACGTCGATAGTCAAAACCGTGATAAAATGAGCCGCTCGTTCCTAAAACGGGTCGGCAAAGCGCGCATCGTGCGTGAACGTGCGGTCGGTAAATGTGTGCAGAAAAGCTAGCAGTTGCTGCCGCTCTTCCGCGGTCAGTGCCGTGCCTCCGGCGTGCAAAAGAGGATCGAGCGTCGGTGAAGCCCGGATGCCCCTTCCGTAGTGGTCCAGCACGTCGTCCAGCGTCGAAAACCGGCCGTCGTGCATGTAGGGTGCCGTCAGAGCCACATTCCGCAGGCTCGGCACGTGGAATTTCCCCCGGTCTTCGGGTAGCTCGGTGATGCGCGCCCGCCCCGGATCGCCCGCAAAATCGGTGTCCAGGCCGTTGTTCCGGAACGCATCGTCGGTAAACAGCGGCGGCGGATGGCAGCTGCCGCAGGCTTGCAGAAACAAGCGTTGTCCGGCCGCTTCCGTAGTCGTAAGCAGAGCTTCGCCCCGCATCGCCCGGTCGTACGGGGCATCGGCCGAGACCAGCATCACCATAAACTGGCTCAGCGCGTGCAGCACCTGCCGGGAGTCGAGCGAATCGGTCCCGAACGCGCGCCGAAAACGCGCTACATAGTCCGCATGGCGGCGGAGCTTCTGCACCACCCGTCCCATGGCCTCGTCCATCTCCACTTCGTTTTCGATCGGATTGACCGAAATAAAATCGACGTGCCCCACGCCCCCGTCCCAGAAAAAATGTTCCCGAAACGCCAGATTCTGGATGGCCGGCGCATTGCGGGTGCCCCGGCGGTCGTCCACGCCAACGCTCAGGCGGTGGATCGGATCGGTAAACGCTTTGGCCTGCAAATGGCACGAGGCGCACGACACCGTGCTGTCGCGCGACAAAATGGGGTCGTAGAACAGCATCCTGCCCAGTTGAAATCCCGCTTCGGTCACGGGGTTGCGTGCGAAGGTGTAGGTAACCGGCGGGAAATGTGCGGGCGCTACGAACCGGGTGCCCTGGGGTTCAGGGACTTCGGTCCCGCCGCGGCAACCTGCCAGCACCACTGCTCCTATCACGAACCAGCTTCTCATCAGCTTCAGCAAAGCGGCCGGGCAGCGTGCTGCCGCCCGGCCGGCTTCCGTTAGTTGTGGATGTGATTGACCGAAAACGCGTCGACGTAGTTGTCTGCAATGTCCGCGCAGGACGCCGGACTGTGGCGGTGCGGATTGACGGAAAAATCGACCGTGGTCGGCGTCTTGAAAAACTCCAGCACATCGACATAGAGATGCGCTTCGGGCCGTACGTTCTCCCGCACGGTGGCCGGGTTGCCGTTGAACGAAAGGGTGATTTCTTTCAGATTATCGACCAGGTTGGGGTTGCTGGTGTCGGTTTTGTAACCGCCCACGTGGTACCCGATTTCTCCGTCGTCTTCCGGCGAAGCGGCCGAAGCGCCCTCCATCATCAGAAAGACGTACCCCATGTTCCAACTCCAGAACATGTTGTTGGCTACGTCCAGCGCGCCGGTCTGCGCCCCCTGGTCCACGCGGTTGGCATCCACGCCGAGCGTAAACGTCAGCTCCGTATAATCGCCCACCGGCACGTCCGTCAGGGTCACCATCCGGGAGTCGGACTTCGCTTCGTCGATCAGATAATACCCCTCCGCGCCGTCGGCGCTTATGGCATCTTCAAACACCTGCCCGTCGGCGGTTTTCAGCCGGATGTTGCTGATGTAGTACTTGAGCGTGGACACGTTGAACGACTGGCCCAGCGCGTTCTGGTAAGGTTGGTCGGTCGTGTGGAGCGTAAGGTTGTCGGTCCCCACCCGGTTGTCGAATTCGAGGATCAACTGGCCGGTGGCTTCGGTCGGGTCATCGTGTTTTTTATCACAGGCGGTAAATACACCCGCAAAAAGCAAAAGGGTAGCGCAACAAAGAATCGTTTTCATATTGTTAAAAATGAAAGAGAAAGGTGTGAGAAAGGCGGTGCAGGTGCTTACGCGGGATGCGCGCCGGCACACTACACCCGTTGAATCAGGAAAGGACACACGTACCAGAATGGCCCGCCACAGGCAGGTTGGCCGCGCTTATAGACGCAGGCGCAAACAGCCCATGCGGTTGCTGCGGCTCGGCACGTGACAGGAAAGAAAAAGAAGCGCTATCCTTTCGGGGGATGGAATACAGAGGCCGGTGTGGCCGGGATCAGGGCGAATCGGTAGAAGGCACAGTGGGTCAGCTCCGAAGGCGCAGCCGCGAACTGGAGCGAAATCAGGCTCACCCACCCGATGGGGTAATCTTCGAACTTGACGCGAGGGGCGTGCTGCTGGTCCTGCTGCTGTTGCTTTTCGATTTGCTTCTGAAGGTAGCAGTGCCCGTTACAACCCAGAGCGGGTTGGTCGCGGTTGATGCAGAGAAACGCTTTGATATAGTCCTGCCGGGCATAGTAGTCGATGTACGGCGCAACCGGACGGAGCATCGCCACGATGTAGAAAAAGAGCAGGGATATGGTGAAGAGTTGCTTCATCGGAAGAGACTTCCCGGAGCCGCAAATATAGAGCAGCCCCGGGC
>NZ_FNFO01000032.1 GCF_900100765.1 Catalinimonas alkaloidigena
TACTCGTCCCAGCCGCCGTACGTTTCGGTGACGTTGCCGCGCGGAAGCGCCAGGGCCGCTACGGCCAGTCCGGCAACGGTACAGACCAGATCGAACGCCACGCCCCCTTCGAAAAACCAGGGCAGTGCGGCCACGGCCAGCCCGATCGGCACGTTCAGGTAGCGCCCGATGCGCACCACTTCGCCCATGCAGATGACGGCCACCACGACGATCAAGGCGCCGCCGCCGTGCGCAATGTCGGCCGCCGTGGTTTCGATGTCGACGCCGAAGAGGCCCGGCGCAGCGATCAGAAAGATGCCCAGCACCGTCGAAGCGACCAGCGTCCAGGGGGCGCTCATGCCCCAGATCGAGGCCCAAAAGACCTTGCCCGGCTTTTCCGAAAGTTCCATCAACGCGGGCGAGCGTTGATCCATTTCGCCCTCTTCCAGCGTGCCGCCTTTCCAAAACGCCTCCCACATGGATTGGCCTTTCTGCTTCGCTTTTTTCAGGTACTGCCCCATCGCCACCACTTCGTCGACTTCCAGCGGCAGCATCGGCAGCATAATGGCGGCGGCCAGCAGACACATCGAGCACCAGTGGCCCACCAGAATGGGCTGCGACATCACCAGAAAGATGTGCACGAGGCCCAGCGGAATCACCAGAATCCCGAAAAACGTCACCATCCAGGGCATCGTACGCCAGCGGGCCGGACCGCCCATGAAGCCCATCAGAAACTCGAACGTGTAGGCCAGGCTCCCCAGCGCGCCGTCGGAAACGGGCAGACTGTGCGACATGTCGGAGTTGAGGACCAGCCGACTTCCTTCCACAAAAAACGGGTCCCAGACGTGATCGATGTAACCGAGTTGAAACGCGGCCAGGTAGCGCGACACCACAAAGCCAACAAACCCCAGCACGATCATGATCCACCGCTGCGGCCAGCTCGATGGGTTGTAGCTCCAGCCGGGAGGCGTCTGCGGCCCCATTTTCATGTACATGATCATGTTCGGCATGCCCGGAATCAGGATGGTCAGGGAAATAACCAGCATGCCGACCAGCGTATTGTTCAGGTAGGCGGCCGCCGTCGGTGCCCAGAACACGACGGGCGCAATGCTCAGCCAGACGCCGACGAAACAACAGATCCAGAGACTGACGGGGCGGTTGGGGCGCAGGCCACGCCACCCGAAGACGATGAGCAGCACCCCGCTGATGATGTCGCTCCAGGTCATGGCCGCGATGCGTTGCGACAGACTCAGCCAGACACTCCGCCCGCCACTGGGCTCGACCGTCCCGACGCTGTGGCTGAACGTAACCGGCGAAAGGACCATCCAGCACCCCAGCATCACGATCAGCCAGTAGACCCATAAGGTCTGCATGTGGTGCATGTGCAGCATTTCGTTGCGCTGCTCCGGCTTCATCATCATGTGGTGTTCGTGCCCTTCGCCTTTAGCGTGCGCGGGCTGGTCGTGATCTTCTGACGGAGAGAATTTTTTCTTGATTTCCTGTTCGGCCATCGGACGGGTCACGCCGCGCATGGCCATGCCGCTGTGGTCGTGTTTTTTCAT
>NZ_FNFO01000033.1 GCF_900100765.1 Catalinimonas alkaloidigena
TGAACTTCCTAGCTTTCGACGGACAGAAAATAGAAGCCCCTAATTCCTATCTTGTCCTCTATGAAACCACGAAGAAATTTTGACCTGACTTACAAGAAGATGGCTGTCGAAATGGCTAAGGCCAAAGGTTCTGTGTCGGCCACCGCTCGTGAACTTGACATCGATCCGCAAATGCTGCGCCGATGGCGTAAACAGATCGGTCAGATCAATGATCGGGTTGCAAATGAGCGTTACCGTCTTCCCAGTGAAAAGACGGCCGAACAGTTGGAGATCCAACAGCTGAGAAAGCAACTCCGGGAAGCGGAACTAGAACGCGATGGGGCGGCCCCCCGCATCCTAAAGGAAGCAGTAAGCCAGCGTGGCCCGGCATTTTCTCCAAGAAAGATCCCAAACGTATCGGCTGATCCACAGCCGAAAGGCGCAGTATGGGGTTGAGAGAATGTGTGGGACACCCCGTGTCGCGTGCTGTCGGTATCTCGGAGCGGATATTACGAATGGCGCCAACGGAAGGAAAGTAAACGGGAGCAAGAAAACCGCAGCCTACTGGCTCGAATCCAGCAAATCTTCGAGACGTCCAAGAAGACTTATGGCAGTCCTCGCCGGGACGCCGGTCGCATCCACCAGGCGCTACGCCAGGAGGGAATCATCGTCAGTGAACCGCGAGTAACTCGGTTAATGAAGAAAGCGGGTTTACGCGTTACCTACCGCAGACGGTTCGTAAAGACTACCGACACTGACCATACTTTTCCCCTTTGTGAAAACCTTTTAGCGCAGAAGTTTGACGGATACCCAATCGCTAGTGCCTGGGCCTCAGATATCACGGCCGGGCCGCCCCGCTATATCGCTACGCGTACCGGCTGCGGGGCGGCCCGTGCCGATGTATTTGACCATGGTGATGGACTTGTTCGATCGCAGAGTTGTCGGTTGGGCCATGAGCACAACTCTGAAAACAGAAGACACGACCATCCCGGCTTTGCTCATGGCCTGTACACATCGGCAACCTACCCCTGGCCTGATCTTTCACTCGGATCGAGGCTCACAGTACGCTTGCGAGGCGTTCCGGTTGTTACTGGGAAAATTGGAGATTAAGCGACAAAGTATGAGTCGGAGAGGAAACTGCTATGACAATGCCGTTGCTGAATCGTTTTTCAAGACTTTAAAATATGAATGCACGAACCGATATGATTTTGACGATCAGCGGCAGGCTGCCAGGGTTGTGTTTGAATATATCGAAACCTGGTATAACACTCACCGAATTCATCGAGCCCGGAGCCTTGGAGCTGGGTGATATCCTAACCTATCCGCACTACGCCGCTTGAAAATAATGTCCGGTCTTTTGTAGGAATTCCA
>NZ_FNFO01000034.1 GCF_900100765.1 Catalinimonas alkaloidigena
TGACCTTCCCCCGTTTCAGTGGATAATTGGAAAAGCACTATCTTATTCACTAAAGGGAGAAATATATGTCACATCGAAAAAACTATACTAGAGAGTTCAAGGATCAAGCCGTTCAATTAGCTGAGTTGAATGGTGTAACTCAGACCAGTCGAGATCTTGACGTACATCCGAGTCTGATTGGTAAATGGAAGCGACAACTTACCCAGAATGGCGAAAAAGCGTTTCCTGGAAAAGGGAATCCGCGCGATGAGGAGGTGGCTCGGCTTAAACGCGAAAATGCACGACTCCAGGAGGAAGTACAGATCCTAAAAAAGGCCGTCGGTATCTTCAGTACTCGTCCCAGCTGAGATACCAATTTGTCCACAGTCACCGGGACGAGTTTTCTGTAGTGGCTATGTGTCGGGTACTTGAGGTGTCTCCCAGTGGCTACTATGCTTGGTGCAAACGTCCAGAAAGCCGACGCAACAGGGAGAACAGCAAGCTAGTCATGGCCATCAAAGAAGTACATAAGGGCAGTGGTCAGACTTATGGAAGCCCTCGAATTTATCAGGAGTTAGCCGCTAGAGGCATGCCATGCAGTGAAAATAGAATAGCCCGTCTGATGCATCTAGAGGGCATTCAGGCAAAAAAGGTGAGACGCTTTAAAGTCACCACGGATTCTAAGCATAAGATGCCAGTAGCAGAAAATTTGTTAGACCGTCAGTTTGCACCAGAATTACCAGATGAGAAATGGGGGGCTGACATCACATACATTTGGACTGGACAAGGTTGGCTTTACTTAGCTGTGGTACTGGACCTGTTTTCTCGACGGGTGGTGGGTTGGCAAATGCAATCAACCCTGGAGCGTAGCCTAGTGGTAAATGCTTTAAAAATGGCGCTGAAAAATCGCAGGCCAACTGCAGAATTACTCCACCACAGTGACCGTGGTAGTCAATATGCCAGCCAAGAGTACCAACAGCTTTTGGCGCTGGCAGAAGTAAGTTGCAGTATGAGCCGGAAAGGAAATTGCTGGGATAACGCTCCAGTAGAAAGCTTTTTTGCTACGTTGAAAAGGGAGCGAGTCTATCATCGGCACTATACAACACGAGCCGAGGCGAAGAGGGACATCTTTCAATACATCGAAGTGTGGTATAACCGAAAGCGTCGGCATTCCTCACTAGGATATCTGAGTCCAGTAAAATATGAAGCTTTACAGACACAACATTTATCAACTACTGTAGCTTAACTCCTCATCCACTCAAACAGGGGAAACCCA
>NZ_FNFO01000035.1 GCF_900100765.1 Catalinimonas alkaloidigena
TATAGTGGACCCGAAAAATAGGACAGCAGTATAAGTGTAAACTTTTAACTTAAAGTCCTATGCAAAAGAGAAGATCATTTTCCTCTGAGTTTAAAGCCAAAGTAGCGATTGAAGCGCTGAAAGAGCACCACACTTTGCAGGAACTGGCTCAGAAGTATGAATTGCACCCTAACCAGATCTCCTCATGGAAACAAGAGTTTCTGGAAAATTCTGCTCAGGTGTTCTCCAACAGGAAGAAAAAAAGCAAGGAGGTAGTGGATGCTGCCAAGCTTTACGAAGAAATCGGGCGGCTAAAAGTAGAGGTGGATTTTCTAAAAAAAAGAGTCTAGCCAAGCAGGCTAACGAAAGAAAAGCCATGATTGACGCCCATCACCCTGAGTTGAGCATCAGCAGGCAGTGTCAACTTCTGGGCTTGTCACGGTCCGTGTTCTATTACCAACCGGTCCAGATGAATGCTGAAGATCTGGGACTGATGCGGCAGATGGATGAATTGTATTTAAAATACCCCTTTTATGGCACCCGCAGGATGACGGCTGCCCTGAAGCAAAAAGGCTACTTGGTGAATCGCAAGCGTATCCAGCGGCTCTATCAGTTGATGGGATTGGAGGCCATCGGTCCTAAGCCAACTACTAGCCAGCCAATAAAAGGACATAAGATTTATCCTTATCTGCTTCGGAACGTAAAGATCCAACGAGTCAATCAGGCTTGGGCTACCGATCTAACGTATATCCCGATGCCGACAGGGTTCATGTACTTGATGGCCGTGGTAGATCTGTATAGCCGCAAGGTGATCAGTTGGGGCGTGTCTAATAGTATGGACACTCAATTCTGTTGTCGGGTGCTGAAAGAAGCACTCAAAACAGGAAAGCCCCAAATCTTCAACACGGATCAAGGCAGTCAGTTCACAAGTGATGCCTTCGCTGAGATTTTAAGTCAACATGATATTCAGATCAGCATGGATGGCAAAGGGAAAGCAATCGACAATATCTTTGTGGAAAGGCTCTGGCGCAGTGTCAAGTATGAATACCTCTACTTACAGCGACCAGAAACTTGTAAGGAGTTACTCCTCGGGCTAAAGCAGTACTTTCAGTTCTACAATCAGGAAAGGCTGCATCAGTCGCTTGG
>NZ_FNFO01000036.1 GCF_900100765.1 Catalinimonas alkaloidigena
TTGTAAGTCAGGTCAAAATTTCTTCGTGGTTTCATAGAGGACAAGATAGGAATTAGGGGCTTCTATTTTCTGTCCGTCGAAAGCTAGGAAGTTCAGACGTATCCAGTTAGTCGGCTTACCACCCTATTCCCCACAACTGAATGCTGATGAACAGGTGCATGGCTACATCAAGAGTCACTGGTTTAAAAACAGGTTGTTTACCACCATAAGCGAACTAAAAACGGCCGTTGCTCAAGGATTTACGAACCTGACGCAAAAGCCCTCCCTCATCGCCAAATTCTTTTATCATCCTGACGTCGCTTTCTATACTAATTGACACACCGTAGCTATACTTGAAAAATATTTAAAAGAAGTAAGACCTTTCATTTTTCAATTTGACTACTTGAACGACGGATATAAAATGATTCAAATTCAATCAAGATATGAAACAACCTATATAAGAGGAGCGGGTGGATATGACGTGAATTGGGATACAAAACACACTTATGAAAAGGATAATGAAAAACGAGGATTCATTCGTTTTGAGAGAAATACAGATAAAGAGAATAAAATAGAATGGTTTCCGATTGAAGATAGAAAGTTGTATCTGTTTGATAATCCAAAGACAAATAAAAGGGAGGGGTTTATAATTAAAAAAGACTATCCTGAAGAAACACAAATTGGCCAATATGATAGAGTACGCGAACTTCTCACTTTGTCTCAGCGAAATGATTTAAAAATAAGATTGAAATTTAATCAATGTTAAAAATAACGAAATATTTCGGCTGGTCCATCTATTAACTATGCACTGAAGCCTTCCTAATGAAAGACGGGGAGCGGTTTCAAGCTGACCGAGACATAAGCCTGACAGCGCCTACCCGAATCGGTGATCGCCTCAGCCTATACGGGTGATGGGATCGTAAGCAATAATTCTTAATCCCGGTGAAGCTAAGATAAGAGTTATATGAATATGTTTTATAAATCAATTTTATTATGATAAATAAAATACAAAAGTAGATATAATAATAGTACTTCTTATCAGTATTCATTTCAACCGCTGTCGATACTCCGTGGGAGACATTCCCAATTCCCGACGCACGTAGCGACTGAAAAAGGAGGCGCTGGAGAAGTGGAGTGTATCGGC
>NZ_FNFO01000037.1 GCF_900100765.1 Catalinimonas alkaloidigena
CCTTCCCGCTCCATCATCTCCAAAGCCAGCTCGGCCGCCGTCTGGGCAGCCCCGCTCAGGCGGGGCACGTAGTACTTGATCACCCGTCCGATGTTGAACAGGGAAGCCTCTACCAGGGCGCGCGCCAGAAACAAGCGCCAGGGTCCGCGGAGGTAATGCCGTACCTGCTCGACGCACAGCCGCCCCGAGAGCTGCGATTCACGCGGATAGAGGGCGGCCGTGAAGTGGCCGTAGTAGTCGTAGAAGAAGGCCGGAATGCCGTGCTGTCCTAGGAAGGTGACCAGCTTGGAATTTAGATCGATCTCGCCGAACAGGTAAAGGCTTTCCACCGCTTCGACCGGGAAGGGCACCCGATCGGTGGGATGGTCCGGCGGACAGGAGGGCAGGCCTTCGTCCTCGGGCGCATCGTCGGGTGCGCGCTCCCCGGAGGCCCGCTCCAGGGCCAGCGTGTTGTGTCGGCGTTTGAGGCGTCCGTTGGAAAACAGGTAGTAGGGTCGTTTCATCAAGTCAAAGGTTAAAAGTCTCAGGGTGCAGGACACCGTCGATCTTCCCGTCTCCCTTCTTCATCCATAACACAATTCTTCAAAGGCACACTTCTGGCAGAAGCGACGACGTGTCAGGCGGGCCGGGGGCGTGCTCTGCTGAGTCAGAACATGAAGCTCCTTGGTCCAGGTCGCCAGTTGTCTTTCCTCTTCAGCAGTGAGCGTGACTGATTCGGTGCGGCGCAGCAGGGGGTAGTCCAGCTGGCCCGTAAATGGCTTGCCGTCAGCGCGAGTCACCCCGTTGAGGCGCAGGAGCCAGAGGTAGAAGCGGACCTGCCACCGGTGAGCCTCCTCACAGGAGCGTCCCTTTTTGGTTTCGTGCAACACCCCCTGGCGCAACTGCGCGCGGTCGAGCTTACCCACCAGCAGGTGCCCGTCGGGCGTTTCCGCTTCCAGGTGCAGGTGTTTCTCGCTGCGGCTGTAGCTGGCTTGATCCAGCAATCGCCCCAGTGCCACGGTGTCGGACTCCTGTTCCATCCACAGGCCCCGCAACGAGAGCCAGGCTTTGCGGGGGCAGATCAGATAGTAGCCCAGCAGCATGCCCCC
>NZ_FNFO01000038.1 GCF_900100765.1 Catalinimonas alkaloidigena
AACATCGGACGGGTGATCAAGTACTACGTGCCCCGCCTGAGCGGGGCTGCCCAGACGGCGGCCGAGCTGGCTTTGGAGATGATGGAGCGGGAAGGCAAAGCCCTGTTGCAGTGCACCGACATTCCTACGCTGATGAGCGTGGAAGGACGTGTGCGTGACCGCTACTACCAGCTCTGGCCTCACTTTCTCGGGGAGCGGGTGGCCACGCAGTTTCCCTACGACCGCCGGGAGCGCCGCCCCCCTTCCAACGAACTCAACGCCTTGATCTCGTTTGGCAACAGTCTTTGTTACACCACGGTTCTGCGGCAGATTTACCGCACCGCCCTGGACCCCACCATTGCCTATCTGCACGAGCCGGGCGAGCGGCGGTTCTCCCTGGCACTGGATCTGTCGGAAGTGTTCAAGCCGCTATTGGTGGACCGGGCCATCTTCCGTTTGCTCAAAAACGGGGAGATCACTCCTCGGCACTTCGAGCGCCGCCTAGGGGGCTGTTACCTGACCGAAGCGGGGCGCAAGGTGTTTGTGGCTCATTGGGACGAGCGTCTGCGCAAAACGGTGCAGCACCGGGGGCTGGACAAGAAGGTGTCCTACGAGCGACTGGTGCGCCTGGAATGCTACAAACTGGTGCGTCACCTCTGCGATCCGAAGGGGGATGCCTACCAGGGGTTTCACATGTGGTGGTAGAAGACGGGGAAAGGATGGCCTACTTGATTGCCGTGTACGATGTCAACCAAAAGCGTGTGGGCAAGATGCTCAAGTTGTTCCGACGCTACCTCACCTGGGTGCAGAATTCGGTCTTCGAAGGCGAGCTGACGGAGGCGCAGTTTCAGGCGCTGCGCCAGGAAGCCGATGCGCTGTTGCAGGACCAGGATGGCGTGGTGTTTTATCGCTTGCGCGACGAGCGCTACCGGGATCGCATCGCCTTGGGCGAAGAGAAAGGCGAGCGAAGTCGGTTTCTGTAAGTCGTCGGCTCCTCCCTTCTCGGCTACCCTCTGCGGGCATCATACCCCTCACCCTCGTATTAAAACGGCC